>ONPH01000090.1 GCA_900319655.1 uncultured Eubacteriales bacterium | reverse complement strand
TGTTTTTTCGTCACATTCGTGCCGTTTCTTTTTTAGTCCACGTCGGTAAATTATCAAAACAATGATAAAGTAAACGGAGAGTACAAGCGCTCCGGCTGCCCATATCATCGCGAAAAATTCTCCGAAGCGGAACGCGTGAACGTTGGTGTTGTAATATACTCCGTCGCTGTCAGGTTTGTTGTTATCGGGCACGGCGTTCTCACCAAAGGTTAAGGAGTAGCGCGGCTCGTCGCTTTGCCTGTAATAGCCCTCCTGCGAAACAATATTTACCACCGATGATGAAGTGACCGACTGCTCGTCCATTTTCGCGAAATTGAATATCGAAACAGGCGTTGAGGGCAGAACGGGAAAGACAAGCCTTATCAGCAAAATTGCCCAGACAAGGAAGTGCCATCTTGCGCTGATACGGTTTTTGAAAATCAGCTTGAAAACGATAATCAACAGCGCGGTAGCAGTGGTGAAAACCGCGCCTTGCACTATCCAAAACCACAGCGGCTGCGCGATTTGCTCAAGCGCAAACAAAAAATCAGAAAGAGTGTTGGGGCTCATAGCTTACTCCTTTCCCATTTTGTCAATCAGGCGCAAAAGCTCCTCCGTCTCTTTTTCGGTTAGGTTTGATTCCGACGCGAGGTTGGTGACGAGCATATTTACCGAGCCGTTGTACACGCGGTTTATAAAGCTCTTTGTCTCCTTTAGCCTGCATTCCTGTTCTGACAAAAGCGCGTAATAGCGGAACACCGCGCCCTCGTCGTTAATCGCGGCGGCTTTTTTTGACACAAGCCTGCGGACAAGGGTTTTGATTGTGGAGTCACTCCAGCCGTTACGCGAGAGCGCCTTGCGGATGTCCGTGATGGTCGAGAGCGGATTGCTCCAAAGAAATTCCATTACGCTCCACTCGGCTTCGGAAATGCTGATTTCATTTTTCATATTATCACCCCAAACAATTAAAGATTACGGTTGTAAACTGTAATTATAGTTTACAACCGTAACCTTGATATGTCAAGATGTTTTTAAAATAAAACGGGCGGACACACGGGTCCGCCCCTACGGTATATATTATATGTATTGCTGTAGGGGCATGCAATGCACGCCCCTACATTCAAATAGTTTACGCCTTTTTATACATATTATCGTAGTACTTCATATAGTCGCCGGAGGTGATTTTGTTCATCCACTCCTCGTTTTCGAGGTACCACTGGATTGTCTCGGCAATGCCCTGCTCAAAGGTGTACTTAGGTGCCCAGCCGAGCTGAGTTGTGATTTTTGTATTGTCAATCGCGTAACGTCTGTCGTGACCGGGACGGTCCTTAACGTACTTGATAAGGCTCTCGTCCTTGCCGAGGGTTTTGATGATGAGTTTTACAATCTCGATGTTAGCCTTCTCGTTGTTGCCGCCGATGTTGTAAATCTCACCGATTACGCCCTTGTGGAGCACGGTGTCGATAGCGTTGCAGTGGTCGGATACGTGCAGCCAGTCGCGGATTTGCATACCGTCGCCGTATACGGGGAGCTGCTTGCCGCTCTTGCAGTTGTTAATCATAAGCGGAATGAGCTTTTCGGGGAACTGGTAAGGACCGTAGTTGTTTGAGCAGCGTGTGATGTTAACGGGCATACCGAAGGTCTCGTGGTAAGCTCTTACTACCATATCTGCGCTCGCCTTTGAAGCCGAATAGGGGCTGTTGGGCGAGAGGGGAGTTGTCTCCATAAACATACCGGTCTTGCCGAGAGCTCCGTAAACCTCGTCGGTAGAAACCTGTAGGTACTTAACGCCTTCCTTGTACTCGGTGGAGTACTTGTCGTCGGGGTTAACCTTCCAGAACTTCTTTGCTACGTCAAGCAGAGTCTGAGTTCCGATAACGTTTGTAGTAAGGAAAATCTCAGGATCGGTGATTGAACGGTCAACGTGCGACTCAGCCGCGAAGTTAACAACGGTGTCAATGTCGTACTTCTCAAAAATCTCAGTGATAGCCTCGCGGTCGCGGATATCAACCTTCAAGAAGGTGTATCTGCTGTCGTTCTCAACGTCCTTGAGGTTGTCGAGGTTGCCTGCGTAGGTGAGCGAGTCGATATTGATGATGTTGTAGTCGTGGTTTTTGAGCATATGATGTACAAAGTTAGAGCCGATAAAGCCGGCGCCGCCTGTTACAAGTACGTTTTTCATAGTGATATTCTCCCTTATTTTTTATTGTTTTTCGCCAGATTTAATAGATACTGACCGTAATCTGTCTTTTCAAGCTCTTTGCCGAGCTTTTCGAGCTGTTCCGAGGTGATGTAGCCTTTTCTCCATGCAATTTCCTCGATACAGCTTACATACAAGCCCTGCATTGACTGGATTGTCTGAACAAACTCCGCCGCCTTGAGCAGACCGTCGGGTGTTCCGGTGTCGAGCCAAGCCATTCCTCTGCCGAGCAGAACAACGTCGAGCTCGCCGTTTTCGAGGTAGAGGCTGTTGATTGAGGAAATTTCATACTCCCCTCTTGCCGAGGGCTCAATCTCCTTTGCGTACTTAACAACCTTGTTGTCGTAGAAGTAAATTCCCGGCACAGCGTAGTTTGACTTTGGGTGCTCGGGCTTTTCCTCAATGGAAATTACCTTGCCCTGCTCGTTAAACTCAACAACGCCGAAGGCTGTCGGGTCGTTAACAGGGTAGCCGAACACGGTTGCTCCGCTGTTTTTCGCCTTTGCTCTGAGGAGCATATTCGGGAAGTTCTGACCGTAAAAAACGTTGTCGCCGAGAATCAGGCAAACGTTGTCGTCGCCGATGAAGTCCTCGCCGATTACAAACGCCTGGGCAAGTCCGTTTGGCTCCTTTTGAACGGCGTATTCAATTGAGATACCAAGGCGCGAGCCGTCGCCCAAAAGGTTCTGATACAGAGGAGTGTCCTTCTCTGTTGAGATTACGAGAATTTCATTGATTTCCGCAAGCATTAATATTGAGAGCGGATAGTAGATAAGCGGCTTGTCGTAAATCGGCAAAAGCTGCTTTGAAACGTTCTGCGTCATGGGGTACAGCCTTGTACCGCTGCCGCCTGCAAGAATAATACCTTTCATATTGTCATCTCCTTAACCGTATACTCTTTCGGGAGCCATTGTGAACAGATAAACGCAGAATACCGCGAAGGGAAGAATGATGATTGTTCTGAGCCAAAGCAGCGCTCTTACTCTCTTTTCCGCGTTAAGCTTTAATGTGTATTTTTCGTCGGGGTGGTTGAACACCAGCAGCAGTATACCGCAGATTACCGCGATACCCGAGAACAGCGGCTGCAAATGGTCGTACAGCTCGTCCTTGTCGAGAAGGTAGTTGTCGATGTTCATATACTTACCCTCGTCGTTGTACTTAACAGTGTAGCCGAATAAGCGGTAAATAAGGCTTTTGTTGATGAACCTGATTTGGAACATCTGCGAGCCGCGCAGTATCAGCTTTATCATCAGCCCAAGCTGCATTGCAAAGTCAAACAGCGAGTTGTAGAATACCATCTTCTCATTTTGAACAATCAAAATAAAGAGGAAGGGTACGAGAATGTCTATGCGGTAGAATGAGAACGGTGAGAACATTACGTAGTTCATATACACAAGACAAATGGTGTAGATTACGAACTTTTCCGTCCTCACTCTGTCCGTCTTAAGCGTATCAAACGAGAAGTCGCGCGTGTATGCGTAAATATAGGTTAAAATCAGGAATATCGCAAAGAACGAAGCCGGACCGAACGCCGTGCTCAAATTGCCCGGGAACATATCCATAAGCATTTGCTTTGCAGGACCTGTGTTCATACTCTCCTCGTACCCGGGAGCTCCGTGGAATAACAGCTTTTGCACAATCATTCCGCTCAGTCCGATTAAAAGCTTGATGAAGATTTTGTAAATCTTCTTTTCGAGCAGCAGGAGTATCGCGAGATACGCAAGCACAAAGAACGGCTTGATTGAAATTGCCAGCGCCGACCAGAAGATAAACCAGCCTTGCTTGTTGTTAAACAGGCAGTAAACCGCGATGACCGACGCGCATATCATAAATATCTCGTTTTGTCCCGAGTAGCACACCGAGATGTAGAGGTAAATCGAGCTTGCCGAAAGGAAAGCAGCCCAAATACCCTTGTTTTTGTCGCCTGTAATCTGTTCGGTTACTTTCTTGGCAAAAATCAGCGTGATTACCGAGATTATAACGAGGAAAAACTTGGAGTAAGCAAGCATTACGGGTGAACCGACAATCGCTCTGCCTGTAAACTTCTCTACGAAGTACAGCGGCAAATTCCAGATTGACCACGGAAGCACGCTCATGAGCTCCGAGCCCATGTGGGTGTGGTGGACGTTCCAGACGTTGTCGGCTGTATACTGGTAGAAGTTCCTTATATTTCCGCCGTCAAACAGGACGTGCCAGAAGTTTACCGACCACTGCGTTAAGCTCTGCAAATCCCACGTTGACGAGGTGATAAAGACAAAGAGTCCCGTTGCGATGGCGAGCAGCCATTCCGCAAGGAAAACCTTGTCGGATTTGTACCTTGTGATAAACGCGTTAATCAATTTCATAAATATCCTCTAACCTATGCAAACATTTTTGAAATAAAATTAAATATCTCTCCGCCGAAGGAAAACACGACAATTCCCAGAAGAATGAGAACCATACCGATTGTTTTCTTGGCGGTAAATTTCTCTTTAAGAAAAATAAATCCGAGTATTCCGACAAATACGTAACCTGCGCTCTCAAAAATAGGGCCTGCGGAAACGTCAACGTATCTGTAGCAGTACATTGTGATCATCATTGAGCAGAAGAACATTCCGTAGGCGATGATAACCAGCGGATTGAGATAGATGATATCGCCAGCGGCATCACACTGCTTGGTGAATGTGATCTGCTCGTCCATCGTTGGCAAGAATTCAGTGCGACCAGTAGTATGATACTCCTGTATTTCTATACCATCCTCTTCCTGGAACTTATGTATCTGCTCAACACTGTCCTTAGCCTGTCGCCATGTGCGACGTAGTGTTGCTGCAGCTTCTGGTAGATGGTGCCTCCGGCAGCTCGCTTGAGGTAGGCCTCGCGCTCGTCGAGATTCTCGCCGACGCAGAGGATGACTTTCAGACCGGCCTCGAGGGCGAGCTTCGTCTTGACGACGAGCTTCTCGTCGGTCTCGCCGTAGTACTGACGGCGCTCGGAGTGGCCGAGGATGGTGTACTGGCAGCCCAGGGAGGTGAGCATGTTCACGGCGACTTCGCCGGTGTAGGCGCCCTTCTCGTGATCGGCGCAGTTCTGGGCGGAGAGGGCCACCTTGGAGCC
>ONPH01000197.1 GCA_900319655.1 uncultured Eubacteriales bacterium | reverse complement strand
GCGGCAAATCGCGGCAGTGGCGGTCATATCCGCCGCCAACGGTTTCGTTCTGGATTTTTTCGAGCCTTTCCTTTGAACAGAAGCAGCGGTACGCCTTGCCTTCCTTAATCAATTGCTCGGCGTAGGGAAGATACATATCCTTGCGCTCGCTTTGAACATACGGGCCGTAGTCGCCGCCGATGTCGGGGCCTTCGTCGTGCTTAAGCCCTGCAAGCTCGAGCGTGTTGTATATAAAGTCCACCGCGCCCTCGACAAGGCGTTCGCGGTCGGTGTCCTCAATTCTCAAAACAAATTTTCCGCCCTGAGATTTTGCCACGAGGTACTCGTACAAAGCGGTTCTCAGGTTTCCCACGTGCATAAAGCCCGTAGGGCTCGGAGCGTATCGTGTTCTGACGGTTTTTTCTGCCATAAAATCACCCTTTTAATAAAAAATACTATACCAAGTAATTATAGCATAGTTATCGGGATATTTCAATGATTTTATGCGCGTATAAACCGCCTTACAATTAATGACTAAATAAAAACCGCGGACGGTAAAAACCATCCGCGGTTAAAGTTTAAGTTAGCTTGCCAAAGGCAAATATAGCTGCGCGAAACGCAATTTAGCTCAAATTTTAATTTGCAAAGCTAAGCACCTTGCCGACAGATTTTGAGTACACCTGCCACTCTTCCTTTTTCGCGTCAAGCTGTTTTTCGCCCTTGCGCGTGAGGTGGTAGTATTTGCGCTTTCGGTTGTCAAATTCTTCCCAGTAGCTTTCAAGATAACCCTCTTTTTCAAGCGCGTGCAGGATAGGGTAGAGTGTGCCTTCCTTGAGCACAAAGACGTCCTCGCTCCTTTTTTGCAGCTCCTTGATGATGATGTAGCCGTACATATCCTTGCCCTTTAGTACGCTCATTACCATTATCGGAGTGCTTCCCTTTAATAATTCCTTACTGATTTTCATTTAATTCACTCCCTTGTTCATAGTTTGTTTCAAAATAACCGTCATTGTTGCTGACGAAAATATATTTGCTTAAATCACTTTTTTCTGTTTCTCTGTCCGGACATTCAAAGGTTATAACGGCGATTTTGTTTTCGCTTGTATAAACATTGAATATAATTGCTTGCGGTGATAGTTTAGAGACCAAAAGTGCCTTGCCGTACAAGCCCTCGTCGAAGAACTCTTGCAGATTTTCAAACCTTCTGTTGTAAAGGAGACTGCTGTCAACGGTATAATTTTCCAGCGCGTCAAACGGCAAATCAAAATCCGTTCGGGCATAGTAGATTCCAAAGCCGCTCATGGTCGTCAATGTGTTGTTGCCGCCTGAACCGTAAGATACAGTTCCTTTGAAGGAGTCCGGCGAGGAGGCGGTGATTTTCCCAATCGGCGCGTTGATGACTTCGTTTATCATTTCAAGCCGTTCTTTGTGCAGGCTCTCGCGCTTTTGGGGCAGATAAACAGCCGCGATTACCGTGCCTGCCGTCCCGACAATCAGATTTAAGCACAGCAAAACGCTCACCGCGCGCCTAAATATCCGTATAAAGCAGTTCAGCTTTTTAGTGTTGTACAGGCGTTCCTGCATAAAAACAGTAACAAACTGAACAACAGACCAAATCAGGAGTATCGCGAAAATAACATATGAGCCGACCGCCAGCGGTATTTTCATATTCTCGGGAAAAATACCGTAGCCGAAAATACTGTCGAAATATCCGCCTATGCCCGAGGTCGCGATTTTTACAGCGGAATACGCCGCCGGACGGAAGATTGCCATTCCCGTGAAATTGGAAATGAGCAGTGCCGCTGCCGCGAAAAGCGGTATGAGCTTGCTTTTCATTTTGAAAGCCTTGATTAAAAAGAAGATATAACCCGCGACGACCGCAACGGACAGAAAATCTACCGTGATAAGGTGATATACAGCGCGGTAGTTGCTGTCGGCGTAATTGAACTTGTGGAAAAAGAACGGCACAACGGCGACAGCCGCAAAGAAGATTAAGCTAATTATAATCAAAAGATTTCTGCCTGCTCCGTTGTGAAGCGCTCTCAGCGGAAGCGCGGCATCGTCCGGCTCGCCCATATCCTCGACCGCGCGCTTTTCCGCTTCGTCATCAGAATACCCCAGCTCTTTGTAGTACATAATCTTGTCTTGGATATGCCCTTCAAGCTCGCTGTAAATTTGTTTTTGCGTATTTTTGTCCTTGATACGCTTGCTTATGACGGAAAGATAATCGTTTTTCATATCTAACACCTCGTGAAAATATATACATAGCAAAGCTATGTATGTATTATATAGTGTATAAAAGAAAAAGTCAATATATTTTTAAAATATTTTAAAATAAAAACCGCGGACGGTAAAA
>ONPH01000070.1 GCA_900319655.1 uncultured Eubacteriales bacterium | reverse complement strand
ATGCGTTGGCTATGAATACCTGCTTGCTTCATGGTTTCCAAATAATGACTGATAGCAGCTTCGGAGAAACTGAATTTTGCTCTATGAAGCACATCTTCATACTCGCTAATAATATCCTCGTTATACAATGGAATGATTTTGTTTGCAAACATCGCTTCCATTACCTGAATGGTAGACGATTGCTTGTTGTGCGTAAGTAAAGCTGACACCAAAACATTAGTGTCGATAACTGCATAGATCATAATTATTTCTTCTCCTTTTTTGCTCTTTCCTCACGAGCCAAACGGATTTCTTCGTTTATCTGAATGTTGTTATCCTTCTTGCCGATTGTTAAGCACCTCCAAAGCACTAAATAGAAAAATAATAATGCGGACAGAAATACATCCGTCCGCATAACAATACACTAAACACACTAAATAGGAAATAGCATTGTATTGACCCGTGCAGACGGTACCCCACAGGTGAAAGCATTTCTGCTTTGCTTTATTTTACCGGTTAATTATATAACAGAATTAAAATATTGTCAAGTGTTTATTGATTATTTTTTCAAATTATCGTAAATCAGGTCTACAACCCTATCGGTTGACTTGCCGTCGCGATAATCAAAGAACATATCTGCAAAGGGCTTAATGCGGTCTGTGCAGTAGTCCTCTTTGTTGATAGCGTCAATAAGCTGTTCGGTTGAGTAAACAATCTTACCCGGAGCATAAAGCTTAAAGTCAAAGTAGAAGTCGCGCTCATTGATGTATTTTTCGAGGTCAAATACATAGAAAATCATCGGAATATCAATGAGCGAAGCCTCGAATACGAGCGACGAATAGTCGGTTATAATTACGTCGGTAACAAAGAGCAGGTCGTTGAGCTCATTATCCTCGGAAAGGTCGATTACCCTGTCGGCATATTTTTCGGAGATAGGCTGAACATCCTGAACAAAGGGATGGTGCTTAACGATAATCGCGTAATCGTCGGGGATTTTTGAGCAAACCTCGTCGATATCGAACATCTCTGTAGGATAAAACGCAGTCTCCTTAACCATTCCTCTGAAGGTCGGCGCAAAAAGGATAATCTTCTTGCCGAAGAACTCGGGATGCTCCTCAAAGAACTTATCTCTCGCTTTTTGCTTATATTCCTCATCAAAGAACACATCGGTTCTCGGAATACCCGTAGCCACAACCCTGTCGGTAGCGATACCGAAGCCCTCGGAATGACACTTTTTGCAGTACGTAGAGCTGACTGTAACGTAGTCGTAGCTTCTGTGGTTTCTTGTAGCCTGAGGCGAACCCTTCGGCTTTGAAAGTCTGGTAAATCCAAAGGTCTTGAACGCTCCGCAGGCGTGCCAAAGCTGGAACAGAGTTGTATCTCTGCGAAGGTTAATATAGTGAATTTGCGGAGTAAACTCGTCGAGAATTACAATTTTACTTGTCGCGCAAGCCTTTGTAAACTTTAAAATCTCACCGAATGTCATTTCGGTAATTGTGTGGTCGTTTAGAATAAAGTTTATATCAAGGCTTTTGTCGTCCTTAAGCTTGTCGTAAACAAAGGCAAAGTTACCCGACAAATCGTCACGTCTGAGCGAAATGAAGGTAATTTTGTTTTCCTTGATTTTGAATATACTGTAAAAATCATAGCAACGGCAGAAGATATATCTTTTAACCTTCCACAGCGACAAATCGGTTGTCGACACTCTGGAAAAACGCCAGAATACATATGCGATAAAACGCCTTACAGGGCTTTCGTCGTTAAACCTCGCCGGAAGAAGCAACACGCCGGTAAATCTTAAAATCGCCTCAATAATAAACAGAGGGAACATAAGAATTGCAAAGCCAAACTCGATAATCTTCACAATTGTGTTAACAAGTCCGACAACGAACCTTGCCGCCGGAGTGTGAACTATTCTTCTTCTGTTAGGATAAAAATCGTAACGGTTGCCGTTGATTTTTATTCTGTAGTTTCTGTCGTCGGTTTCTAACAGCTCAGGAGTTAAATCAACATTGATTTTCTCCTCGTAAAAATCAGCAAAACCGAGATTGAAATACATATTAAAGGGCTTGTAGCTGTTGCGGGTTTTCCAGAACAGGTAGTTAAGCGTGTATATGTACTTGCCCGAGAAAAACACCTTGCCGTCAATGTGGGTAACATTTGTGAGAACAAACGGAATACGCCTGTCCTCCTTGCCGTTGTCAAAGTGCATTACAAGCTTCGGATTTGATAAAAAGTGAGAATTAATACTCGGATCGGCAATAGAACCCATAACAGTAAGAGTCATCTTATTTTTTTCAATTATAAGCTCTTTTACCTGAATTTGATATTCCACAAAAGCACCTCTGTAATCAAATACTTACTCAACAAGTTTATTCATTCTTTCAACGCTCTCCTCGAGCTCTAAGCCCTTTTGATAGAGCGAAGAAGAACCGGCAACAAACATATCAGCACCGTTTTCGCGCATTTTTTTGCACAAATCCCAGCTAACATGACCGTCAACCTCCATAAGAAGTCCGGGCTTGTTATCGTCAAGCAGCTTGCGAACCTTGGCAAGCTTTTCAAGACTTCCCTCGACAATCGGACGTCCCGCAAAGCCGGGATAAACCGTCATAACGAGCACGCCGTCGATTATATCAAGGTAGTCAAGCAAAACCTCGGGTTTTGTGTCGGGGCTGATAGCGATAAACGGAGAAGCCTGTCTATTTCTGATTTCACCGATAACATCAGCCAAATCAGGGCAAGCCTCGTAGTGAACGGCTACAATGTCGCCTTCACCGATATCCATTCTGTCAAAATACTGAACAGGCTCATATGCCATAATATGAATATCGCGTCTCATATTTTTAAGCACGCTTTTTACGGACTTAATAAGGTTTGTGTCGAGCGTGATGTTCGGCACAAACTTGTTGTCCATAAAGTCAAGGTGAATAAAATCAACGCCTAAATTGTCAAGCGCCTCAAGCTCAGATTGCAAATTGAGCACGTCGGCGCACATTAAGGACGGAGATAGCTTTCCTTTCATAGTAAGCTCCTTAGTCGTTAACGACCATAATCTTAGCGAAGAACTCTGAGTTGTTCTTCATAATTTCAAGTCCTTTGTCCATAGTTTCAAGGTCATATTTATGAGTAATCAGCTTTTTAACGTCAATTCTGCCGTTAGCCATAGCATCTACAACCATATTCCAGTCGCTCTTGTGAGTATCGCTGTAGCTTGAATTCCATGTACCGAAAATTCTAAGCTGCTTTCTGAGAATTTGCCAGTAGGTGTTCTGAGGGAAGGTGAAATCGCCGTGGGGATTTCCTACAAAGATAACCTTTCCGCCGCTTGCAGCAGCTTCAAGACAATTGCAGGCAGTAAGCGCAATACCAACTGCCTCAATAGCGATATCTGCGCCTACTCCGCCGGTCATTTCCTTAACCCAAGCGATAGCGTCCTCGTGCGATGAGTTGCAGTACTCTGTAAAGCCCATACTCTCGATAAAGTCCCAGTTGTTTGCGTCGGTTCCAACGAGCAAAACTCTTGCTCCCCATGCTCTCGCCCACTGAGCGATAAGCATACCGATTGTGCCCGGACCGAAGATAACAACGTTATCGCCTACCTCAATCTGAGCGCGTCTGAGCGCGTGAAGCGCAACAGCCGCAGGCTCGGTCATAGCGGCTTCCTCAAAGCTGAGGTTATCGGGAATGGGAACGAGATTCCACACGGGAACTCTTACATACTCGGCAAAAGCGCCGTCGCTGCGAGAGCCAAGATAGTCGTAGGATTTACACATCTCGTAGTCGCCGTTGTGGCAGTTTTCGCATTTCATACAGGGAATCAGCGGAAAAACAGCCGCCCTTGTGCCGATTAATTCTTTATTTTTGTCATCACCTACTCCAACAACCTCGCCCGAAAACTCGTGACCGGGAATTGTGGGAAAATGATAAGTTCCGTTTACAAAAATACGCGGAATATCCGAGCCGCAGATACCGCAAGCCTTAACCTTGAAAAGCACCTCGTCAGGCTTAACCTCGGGCATTGGATAGTCGCAGTACTCAAGATTTCCGACTGCTCTTAAAACTCTAGCCTTCATTGTATCCATATCAAACATCACCTTTCAATATAGTTTCAAAGGTCTCTAAATCCTCAATAGTTGTGATTTTCAGGTTGCGCTCGCTGCCCTTGACCATACGCACTTCCATACCATGGCGGTATGCAATCTCACTGCTGCCTGCGGTAGCGCCGATTTCTTCATCGGTAACCTGATTATGTATATCAAAGTATTTTCTGAACTTAAAGCTCTCGGGAGCCTGCCCAGCGAAAAGCTCGCTTCTTTTGAGCAGGCAGCCGATTTCCTGACCATCCTTGCTCTGATAAACAGTGTCCTTGACCGAAATAACGGGCATTGCACCGTCGTAATCGGTAGCGCCCTTGATACAGTCGGAAATAATCTGATCCGACACAAGCGGACGAGCCGCGTCGTGAACGATAACGATATCGGTATCTGGAACGTTTTTGTCGATGCACTTAAGTCCGTTATAAATTGAATGTTGTCTTGACTGACCTGCCGGAGCGTAGCCCTTAACCTTGGTAACGCCGTACTTTTGCACGTACTCCTCGGCAAAGTCCTGCCACTGCTCACTGACAACTATAACAATGCTGTCAATCGCGCTGTGCTTCTGAAAAATATCAAGACAGTAAGAGATAATAGGTTTATCCTGAACCATCAAAAACTGCTTTGGTCTGTCAACTCCCATACGGCTTCCAATGCCGCCTGCGAGGATAATTGCTGTATTCATAAAAATCTCCTGTTTAATGCGAAAAAGCACAAATTTATACATCTAATATTTTATCATATTCTGGTGTATATTGTCAACTAAAACACAACAGATTGTGGTTTTAGCAAAAATCCAGTGCTTTTTTCGTATTTGACTGGTTATATTAAACTAACGATTTTGCTCCTCGAGAACTTTAACCGCTCTTTTTATTCCCTCTTTAAGAGTTACAATAGGCTTCCAGCCGAGTTCCTTAAGCCTTGTGCTGTCGAGAATTTCAGGCTCAGTAGAAAGCGGAGTTTTAAGTATCTGAGGTTCAGCCTCATCCTCGGAATTTTGAAAGCTGAGCATAATATTCCTCTCGGGGAACGCCTCGCACGCGGTTTTTGCAAAGCCGCGGATAGTAGTATTTGACTTTTCGTAAGCAATATTATAAGGAAAGCCGTTTTCTCCGCTGAGAAGTACGCAGAGCATAGCTGACGCGGTGTCGGTTACATAACAGAACGAACGGTTAGCCGCGCCGTTGGATTTTAAGAGAATATTCTCCTTCTTAACGACATTTGCGATAAACTGCGCCCATACTCTGTCGTCGGTAAGCGAGCTTGCGCCGTAAATATACGCAGGACGGCAAAGCTTTACGTTAAGACCATACTCCTTAATATAGCTTGCCGCCAAGGTTTCGGAAGCGCGTTTGCCCATAGCATAGCAATTCTTATATGACGTAAAGTCAAGATATCCCTCGTCAGCCTCGGTAAGATACCCCTTTGAACCGTAAACCTGGCCGTAAACCTTAAGGCTCGAAATAACAAGAGTAGACTTAGCCTTTGACTTCAACGCAAAATCGAGCACGCTTGATGTGCCTGTTAAGTTAGCGCTGATAGTGCCCACAGGATCGGTTTCAAACTGAATATTGCTCGCCTGACTCGCCGCGTGAATGATATAATCCGCTCTCTCGGCTTCAATAGGAGAAGAAACATCCTGAACGATAAGCGTTAAATCTTCCCTTAAAAGCAGGGAATCGAACTTTTTCTCTGCCGACGCTCTGTTCCTGACAAGAGCATATACGCTGATATTATCATTATATAAGTCGTTGCGCAAAAGCAGAGCGAATACAAGGTACGAGCCGATAAAGCCGTTTGCTCCCGTAATGAGCACGGTGCTGTTTTTAAGCTTTTCCCACTCGATAAAATCCGCCTGCGCAATTTCAAGCACATCGGAATATACAGAATTTAAAATATTATCCTTAACCTTATAATCCATACTTTAATTCTTCCTTAGCGAATTTTTTGTAATTCTCATAGTAAAACTGCGAACGGAGAGTGATTAAATCCTCGGGAGTGGTGACTTTAATATTAAACCTCTCCCCTTTGAATATATGCACGCTCTCGCCAAGCTCAATAAACAGCTCGCTTGATGAAATCGGGTTTGTAATACCGCGCTTTTCAGCTTCACTATGTGCCCAAAGAATTCTCTCCATAGTGTAACCCTGCGGAGCTTGGGTAATGTACATTGTATTTCTGTCGTAGCTCTTTTTACAGCTTGTGCCGTCGGTACTGTACAACAGCGAGTCTATACTCGGTGTAACCGGAACTGCGGTTTTATGCTTTTTGGTCTCCTCAATGCAGTCGGTAATAAGCTTTTCCGAGAGCATCGGGCGAACGCCGTCGCAAATCAAAATAATA
>ONPH01000014.1 GCA_900319655.1 uncultured Eubacteriales bacterium | reverse complement strand
CCGTACTTCGCTTCCGCGTACAAAACGGCGGCGTTTACCAAGAGCTTCCCAATGCTGCTCGAGCAGGATTTTAATGAGGCGAAGCCCGACACCTTCGTTATGGAGCTTGTAGAGAGAAACCTCGATTGGCTCGTTACAAGACCGCCGATTTTCACAGCTCCCGAGGTCACATTATTTAAGACAGACGGAAAGCTCGGCGGCAGCGTTAAAACCGAAATTGCCGAATGTGAGTTTTCACCTTTATACACGGAAATCTCGGGAGAGGTAGATTGTGAAAGCCTGCATGACGACGCCGTGTTCTATGTTTCTTTGACGGACGGTAACGGCAAAACCGCAGTGTATGAAGCTTTCGGCATTTGCACTTACGAAAACGAAAACGGCTTTAAGCTTTATTTGCCGTCGGAGATATTCCCTGCCGGCACAAATGCGGATGTTAAAATCATCGCGAAAAACGGCGATGGATTTTATGAAATAGGAGGATAATGAGTATGAAAAAAATTGCAAAAATCGCAACCTGCCTCGTGCTGATTTGCTGCTTTGCGCTCTCTTTTGCGGCGTGCTCGGCAAAGGCTGTAACCGTCACGATTAACGACAGCGGCACAAAAACCGAGGTCGAGGCGACAACGGGAATGACAGTCAGCGAAGCCGTTGAAAAGGGCGGACTTTCGCTTGGCGAAAAGGACGAGACCACTCCCGAAAAGGACGAAAAAATCACCGAGGACACAACCGAAATCACAATCAAGCGCTACGCGAAGGTTACGGTTGTTAAGGGAACTGAGAAAAAAGAAGTCGAGCTCGTCGGCGGAACGGTAGAGGAAGCCGTTAAAAAGGCAGGCTTTACCCTCGGTGCAAACGACGCCCTTGACGCCGACAAAAGCGCTTACCTAAAGGACGGTATGACAATCACCATCACCGCTGCGCTTAAGGTCACTTTAACCGTTGACGGTAAGACCACCGAGGTAAGCACCTCGGCAAAGGACGTTAAGAGCTTCCTTGACGAGCAGAAAATTAAGCTCGGCAAGGACGACACCGTAAGCGAAAAATTGGAAACTCCGCTTAAAAACGGAATGAAAATTGTCGTTAAGCGCGTTGAGTTTAAGGAAGAAAAAAAGACCGAAGCGATAGACTTTGAGAGCAAAAAGGAGTACAGCGACTCATTGAGCGAAGGCGAGAGCAAGGTTACTCAACAGGGCGAAAAGGGCGAAAAAGAGGTCGTTTACACCGTAAAGTATGTTGACGGCAAGGAAGAATCGCGCGAGAAAAAGTCTGAAAAGACTACCAAAAATCCCGTAGATGAAATCACAACCTACGGCACAAAGAGCGACGCTCCACAAGATAACGGCTCAAACGAAGCCGCTCAGTCAAACAACAACTCCGCCGATAATAAGCCTGCCGAAAGCGAGAGCAAGGCGGAGCAGGGCGGAAAAACCGTTGTTTCTAAAACTCCAATTTACGACTGCGACGGCTCAGGCCACGGCTATTACGAGATTAAATATTCCGACGGCAGCGTTGAACGTCAGGATTTTTAAGCTTAATACAGTCCTCAAACATTGATGTGTGTTTTATGAAAAATGCCCTTGACAGCTTGCGCTGTCAGGGGCGTTTTGCAGTATAAAGTTGACTGCGCTTTGATATTAAGCTATAATAATTTGTATTATTTATTCAGGAGAATTGTTATGCCAAAGTTGATTTACCTTGCCTCGCCGTTTTTTAATGAATTCGAGCTTGAATGTGTAAAGCGTGCCGAGAAAATTTTATCAGACAGAGGGTTTGAGCTTTTCAGCCCCAGACTCCACGAGGTGCGCGAAAATAAAGACGAAAACCTTTCTCTCTGGGCACAAAAGACCTTTGAAATGGACAGGGACAACATCGACCGCGCCGACTATATGGTAATGCTCTACCACGGCGGATACAGCGACAGCGGAACGGCTTGGGAATGTGGCTACGCCTGCGGAAAGTGTATTCCCGTTATCGTGGTGCATATAGACGAAGCCGCCGATTCAAACATTATGATAAGCGAAAGCTGTAATGCGAACATCAGCCTTGATGAGCTTAAAAGCTATGATTTTGAAGCCTTGCCGAAAACGGCATATAAAGGAAAATTGTTTTAACATTTTCTTATTGACTTTTTTCTTTATCACTTATAATATAAGGGCGAAAAGTTTTATAATATTGCTGTAAATCGGCATAGGAGGAAACGTTTTGAAAATAAAAATATTAAAAAGAGCCTCGGCGGTAATGCTCTGCCTAACGCTCGCGGTAAGCGCGCTTTGCTTTGCACCGTCGGTATCTGCCGCTCAGGTTTATGACGGCGAGCACCTTGACGTTCCGCAAATCAGGGTTGTCACCGAAAACGGCAACGGCACAACGCTTCAAAAAGAGGACGACTACGTTAACGCTCAGATTACGATTAAGGACACCGACGGTACTGAGCTCAGCGACGCCGTTCAGTTTAAGGTGAGGGGCAACACAACCGCCCTGAGCTGGGTGACGAAAAAAGCATTTACATTTAAGTTTGCCAAGAAAAAGAACGTGCTCTCAATGGGCAGCGGCAAAAAGTGGTTTTTGCTTGCAAACGCCTTTGACCCCACGCTTTTGCGCAACTACACCGCCTTTGAGCTCGCGCGCGAGCTCGGACTTGAATACACCTCAAATCAGAAGATTTGCGAGCTATGGGTTGACGGCAACTTCCGCGGCTGCTACACCCTGTACGAGCCTGTTCAGGAGGGCAAGGACAGGGTTAATATCGACATCGAGTCGAACGGCGGAAAAAAGGACTTTTTGCTCGAGTTCGAGGCTGTGACCGAGGAGGACGACAAGACTTATCTTGTTGCCGATAAGCGTTTCAGGTTCGCCTTCAAAGATCCGGAAGAGCCGACCGAGGAACAGCAGGCTTATGTTCAGGAGATTATGGACGACATTGTTGCCGCGATTAAAACCGGCGATAAGGCGCAGATTGAGCAGAAAATCGACTTGCCGTCGTTCGCAAAGTATTACCTGCTCAACGAGTATTTAAAGACCTTTGATTTTGAGCGAACCTCGGTTTATTTTTACTACAAGGACGGCAAGCTCTACGCAGGTCCTGCGTGGGACTATGACCTATGCGCAGGCAACGCCTATCCCGATTTTTCAGCCCGTGCGAAGAACGCCGCGGACTATAACGGAATTTTTGCGGACAAAAACCTCTACATTTACCTCGCAAAGTACGGTTGGTTCAACGAGATGGTGTCCGAGGTTTACCGCGACCACTATGAGTTTATCGAAAACATCTCCGCCGACGGCGGCTTCCTCGACACCACCTACGCTCAGTACAAGGATGTTTTTGAGCGCAACTACAAGGAAGCCGGCTGGAATATCTCCAAGTGGTGGCTCAACAACTACAAAAAGCCCCTGCCGACCTACGCCGCAAATTACGACTACCTTAAAGACTGGCTTGACGTCCGCAACGACTGGATGACGGTTCATTTTAATCCCTTCGGTGAGGATTATAAAATCGGAGACGTCAACGGCGACAAGTCGATTGATGTTTTTGACGCGACGCTGGTTCAAAAATATATCGTGGAAAATGCCGAGCTCACAGGCGAGCAGAAGATAATCGCTGACGTTAACAACGACAACACGGTTGACGCGCTCGACGCGACGGAAATCCAAAAATACTCGTCTGATATGCTTAGCAAATTCAAAAGGGTTATATAAACAATAAGCTCTCCCAAACTGCTTTGATTTGGGAGAGCTTTTATGCTTTTTACATTTTTATTCCGAATAATTTTTGGGCGTTGCGGTACATCAAATCGTCGTATTCATCGGGCGTTATCATATCCCTGAGCTCGTTAAAATACTCCTGATAAATCGAGCGGTCGCCCGTCTTGTTCGTAAGCAAAGTGTCCTTGCCGTCAATCGGGTTGTCTGTGCCGAAGAGCATTTTTTTACTGCCGTAGCGGCGTATCGCCTCAACCGTGGTCTTGATGGGTACCCACGTTGTGTCGCCGTAGAGGTTCGGCAACATTCCGAGGTATTCAAGCGCGTCGCGGTTGTCCGTGCCCAAGTCCATATGAACCATCACAAAGTTTATATCGGGATGTTTTTCGGCGGCGCGGTAAAGGTGCTCGGACATCGCAAGCTCACATCCGCCGGTGTGCGACACAACCGGAAGATTAAACTCCTCGGCAAGCTCGTAAAACGGCTCCGCGTTGTCGCTGTCGGGGCTTGTCAGAGAGTGGAAGGGATGAAACTTTAAGCCGTAAATAATATCGCGGTTGTCCTTTATAAGCTGCCTGAATTCATTGTCGGGACTTTCGCTGTGGAGCTTGCACCAAACCAAAACGCCGAGCTTGTCGGGGGCCTTGCGCGCCTCGGCAATCGAATTTTTCAGCAGCTTGTTCTGCTTCTTCGTCAAAAAGAACGGAACCTTAATTCCGCTGTGGCTGAACTCCGCGCCCTCGATGTTGCTGAACAGCGAAAAATCAACGCCGTACTTTTCCATCGAGTAAAGCAGCTCATTGGTTTTCATATTGAATTTCAAAATTTTCCCGATATGCGCGTGAGAATCTATAATCATAATTTTCTCCGTGTTAAATATAAGAGTAATAATTCTGCCTGCCGTAAAAAATATGAAGAATATAAACCGCTTTTGCGGCTTCGTCAATTCTATATATTAATACATAGTTTTTTACTACAGCCTTGCGGTAGCCTTTTTCTTTAAAATTTTCATAATCGCAAAGCTGATAAATTTTCGGATTTCCCGCCAATCTGCCGTAGCATTCCCCGACCTTATCCAAAAAATCTTTGGCGGCACTAGGGTTTTGCAGACGGTTGATGATATAACCGAGAATTTCACCGAGCTCAGCGGAAGCGCCATCGGTTATAGAAACATTATAAGCCATATTTATTCCTCAGCTCTTTGAGCGATTCGGCGGCGTCGGTAACTTCTCCTGCTTCAATCTGTTTTTCGGCAAGGGCGAGCTTTTCCGAAACATTCTGCAAAAACATCGCTTTCTCATACGCCTCAATGCTCATAATTACCATATCGCCGTAGCCGTTTTTTGTGATAAAAACCGGGTTGTCGGTGCTGTGGCAGAGCTGAGAGATCTCGCTTGTATTTTTCAAATCTCTGATTGGTATAATCTGCGGCATAATAACATCTCCTTTGTGTTATTATTGTACCACAATTATCTGATAATTGCAACACACTCAATGTGATTTGTGTGGGGGAACATATCCACCGGCTGGATTTTTCTCGCTCTGTACCTGCTCTTTTGCTCGAGATAACGCAAATCACGCGCCAATGTCTCGGGGTTGCAGGAGACGTAAACCACGGTTTTCGGAGACATCTTTATCAGCGAATCGAGGAAAACCTCGCTGCTGCCTGCCCTCGGCGGATCCATAAACACAACGTCGGGCTTTTCGTCTTCCTGTGCGGCGGCGCGCATAAAATCGCCGGCGTCGCCCTTATAGAACCTGATATTTTTAAGTCCGTTCGCCTTGGCGTTGACAATCGCGTCGCGGACGGCGTCGCCGTTTAATTCAACGCCGATAACCTTGCCTGCGCCGTTTTTGGCGGCGATAATTCCGATTGTGCCGATTCCGCAGTAGGTATCGAGCACGGTTTCGTCGCCCTTCAAATCCGCGTATTTAATGGCGGTGGAGTACAAAACCTCGGTCTGGACAGGGTTGATTTGGTAAAAGCTTTTCGGCGAAATCCTGAAACGGCAGCCGCAGAGAATATCCTCGATATATCCCTTGCCGTAGAGCACGTTTTCACGGTCTCCGAGCACAAGGTTTGTCTGATAGGGATTGATGTTCTGCACGATTGTGGTAATCTCGGGGAATTTCTCGCGGATAGCCTTAACAAAGTTGTTCTTCGAGGGGAACATCGGCTTGCCGGTGACGAGCACGAGCATAACCTGATTGGTCGCAAAGCCGCGCTTTACGAGAATATGCCGCAAAAATCCGCGCCTTGTGTCCTCGTTGTAGGTCGTCATTTTGAAGGACGGCATCAGCTTTCGCACGCCGACGATAATTTTGTCGGCAAGCTCGTCCTCAATCTGGCAGCTGTCGATTCCGACGACGTTGTGACTGCCCGACTGGTAAACGCCCGAGATTATCTTTCCGTTGCGGCTTGTGTAAAACGCCGCCTGAACCTTGTTGCGGTAGTGGTAGGGGTTGTCCATACCGATAATCGGCAGGACTTTGCCGAAGCGCTTCAGGTAACGCTCAGCCTTGTTCTGCTTATATTTAAGCTGCTCGGGGTAGCTCATATTTTGAAGCTGACATCCGCCGCACTTTTTGTAAACGGGGCAGATATTTTTGTTTGTGATAACCGCCTTGCTCATAATCTTTCCTCCTGAGATTGTACAAATATATTCTATCATTACGCGGAGAATAAATCAATAAAAATGTTTTTCCGCAAATTACCTAAAAATCACGCGGCAAAACACCTAAAGACCGTTCAAAAAAATCTTGACAAAATCATAAAAAGAGAATATACTGACAATAACAGCAAAGGCGCTGTAAGCATAGGCTTACAGTGCCTCTATTTTAAATTAGCAGACAGGAGAGTTGTTATGTCTAAGGTTCCCGAGATGTTCGGCTGCAAGGTTTTTAACGACCAGAAAATGCAGGAAAGACTTCCCAAATCAACTTACAAGGCGCTTAAAAAGACAATTCAGGACGGCGAGCCGCTCGATTTGAGCGTGGCTAACGTTGTTGCCGCCGCAATGAAGGACTGGGCTATCGAGCTCGGCTGTACCCACTACACCCACTGGTTCCAGCCGATGACCGGCGTTACAGCCGAAAAGCACGACAGCTTTATCACCCCCAATGGCGACGGTCAGGTAATTATGGAATTCTCGGGCAAGGAGCTCATCAAGGGCGAGCCCGACGCTTCGTCGTTCCCCAGCGGCGGAATCCGCGCGACCTTTGAGGCAAGGGGCTACACAACCTGGGACCCGACGTCTCCTGCTTTTGTAAAGGACGGCTCGCTGTACATTCCCACAGCGTTCTGCTCATACACAGGCGAGGTTCTCGACAAGAAAACTCCGCTTCTCCGCTCAATGGAAAGGCTCAGCACAGAGGCGGTTAAGCTTCTTCACCTTCTCGGCAAGACCGACGTTACAAGGGTAATCACTACCGTAGGTCCCGAGCAGGAGTATTTTCTTATCGACCGCGAGCTGTACAATCAGCGCGAGGACTTAAAGCTCACAGGCAGAACCCTTTTCGGCGCGAAAGCCCCCAAGGGACAGGAGCTTGACGACCACTACTTCGGCGCTATCAAAACAAGGGTAGCGGCGTTTATGAAGGACCTCGACGAGGAGCTCTGGAGCCTCGGCGTGCTCGCAAAGACAAAGCACAACGAGGTTGCCCCCTCACAGCACGAGCTCGCTCCTATTTACACCACCTCAAATATCGCGAACGACCACAACGAGCTGACAATGGAGATTATGAAAAAGACCGCCGAAAAGCACGGCCTTGTCTGCCTTCTCCACGAAAAGCCCTTTGCCGGAGTTAACGGCTCGGGCAAGCACAACAACTGGTCAATCTCGACAAATACAGGCGAAAACCTGCTTTCTCCCGGCAAGCATCCCGAGGATAATATTCAGTTCCAGCTTTTCCTCGCGGCTGTAGTTAAGGCTGTCGATGAGTATCAGGATTTGCTCAGAATTACCGTAGCTTCCGCAGGCAACGACCACCGTCTCGGCGCTAACGAAGCACCGCCTGCGATTATTTCAATGTACCTCGGTGACGACCTCGGCGCAATGGTTGACGCTATGATTGAGGGCGGAGAGTACGTAAGTCAGGGCAAGGAGAGGGTGCAGACCGGCGTTGACGTTCTCGCTGACTTCAAAAAGGATACCTCAGACCGCAACCGCACCTCACCGTTTGCGTTCACAGGCAATAAATTTGAGTTCCGTGCTCTCGGCTCGGCGCTCAATATCGGCTGTCCCAACTATATGCTCAACACAATGGTTGCCGAGGAGCTCTCGCAGTTTTACAAGGAGCTCTGCACAGCCGCTGATGTTGAGGCAGGCGTAAGGAAGCTCGTAAAGAGGGTATTTACCGAGCACAGAAGAATTATCTTCAACGGCGACAACTATGCCGACGAATGGGTAGGCGAGGCAGAGAGAAGAGGACTTCTCAACCTCAAATCGCTCCCCGAGGCGTTCGCTCACTTTATGGACAAAAAGAACATCGACCTCTTTGTCAAGAACAACATCTGCACCGAGGCCGAGTTCAGGGCAAGATATGAAATTGAGCTCGAAAGCTACTCAAAGCAGATTAACATTGAAGCTCTTACCATGATTGATATGGCGAGAAAGAACATCACACCTGCGGTTAGCGAATTTGTACGCGAGCTCACCGAGACTGCCCTTGCCAAAAAAGCGCTGTCCGAAGCTATCCCAACAAGCGTTGAGGAGGAGCTTATCACAAGCCTTTCCAACAAGCTCGTTTGCTTTGTTAAAAAGACCGCAGAGCTTGAGGAAGCTGTTATGGGCGCAGGCGAGTACAAGGACGACGGCTTGGCTTACGCCACCTATTTCCGCGAGAGCGTATTCTCAAAAATGCAGGAGCTCAGAGCCGTGGGCGACAGCATGGAGACCGAGACCGCCGCGGATTACTGGCCCTATCCCTCATACTACGACCTCTTGTTCGGCGTATAAGATGTATAATTTTAAAGAGCTGCCTAATGGCGGCTCTTTTTGCGAGGGATAATTTAAACAAAAACCTCACCTCAAAAGGACGGATTTAGTAAAGCTCTAAAAATATTGCTTTAATTCCATAAAGTAAATTATAAAACCTTCAAATCTTGTAAAATAATATGTTGAAGACAGATGTGCGGTGGTGAGAGAGTGAAAAGTGCGTTACTGATAACCGGTTCAAACCAAAGCGCACAGCCGCTTGCCCAGCTTCTCAGGAACGAGGGCTATGTAAAAATCACCACGTCGTTTTCGGCTTACGGCGCGAGGGAAGAGGCCTCGCAGTGCGAAAAGGAGTTTGATTTAATCTGTATCAACGCTCCGCTTCCCGACGAAAACGGAATTGAGCTGTCAAGTCAGCTTGCCGCGTCGTCGCGTTCGAGCGTCGTGATAATCGTTCCGCAAAAAAGTGCCGACGAGGTAAACGATTTGCTCACAAAGCACGGCGTGCTCGTAATCGCAAAGCCGATAAACAAGCATTTGTTTCACCATTATTTGCAGTTTACGGACTGCTTCCGCACGCGAATTCTCAGCGTAGAACGCGAAAACGAGCGGTTAAAAAGCATGGTTGAGGATATCAAAATAATCGACCGCGCAAAGCTGCTGCTCGTCACCTGCCTTAATATGAGCGAGAGCCAGGCGCATAAGTACCTCGAAAAACAGGCTATGGATATGCGCACAAGCAAGCTCGCTGTCGCAAAGCAGGTAATATCAACGTACGAAAATTAAATTTTTAATCCAATTTCAATTCTCCATTATATAAAAACGAAAGGATGATAATATGAGTCGAGCTGCGTACTTGGTTCTTGAAAACGGAACTGTTTTTGAGGGCGAGTCATTTGGCGCTGAAAAGGAAACGGTAGGAGAGCTTGTTTTTACAACAGCTATGACAGGCTATCTTGAAACAATCACCGACCCCAGCTACTACGGTCAGGTGATTATTCAGACATTTCCGCTTATCGGCAACTACGGGGTAATTCCCTCTGATTTTGAGAGCGATTCTCCCGCTTTGAAAGGTTATATCGTAAGAGAATGGTGTCAGGCTCCGTCCAACTTCCGCAGTGAGGGCGATCTTGACACCTTTTTAAAAAAATCCGGTATCCCCGGAGTTTGCGGAATCGACACCAGAGCGCTCACACGTATTGTGCGCGAGTACGGCGTTATGAACTGCAAAATTAAATACACGCAGGGCGTTACAGCCGAGGAGCTCGAGGAGCTTAAAAACTACAAGGTGGTTAAGGCTGTCGAGAGCACAACCCTTGAAAAGCCCGTGCACTATGACGCGGAAAATCCCGAGCTTAAGGTAGTGCTTATGGACTTCGGCGCAAAGCACAACATCGACCGCGAGCTGCTAAAGCGCGGCTGCGATTTGACCGTTGTTCCGGCTCATACCTCAGCCGAGGAAATTTTGGCGATGAACCCCGACGGCGTAATGCTTTCAAACGGTCCGGGAGATCCTGCCGAAAACACCGCGATTATCGCAGAGATTAAAAAGCTCTGCGACAGCAAAATTCCGATGTTCGGCATTTGCCTCGGTCATCAGCTCCTTGCGCTTTCACAAGGCGGCGAGACCGAAAAGCTCAAATACGGCCACCGCGGCGCTAACCAGCCCGTTAAGGAGCTCAAGAGCGGCAGAGTTTACATCACCTCGCAGAACCACGGCTACGCGGTAGTTTCCGACAGCCTTCCCGAAAACGGCGCCCTAAGCTTTACAAACGGCAACGACAACACCTGCGAGGGCGTTGACTACCTGGATATGCCTGCTTTCTCGGTGCAGTTCCATCCCGAGGCATGCGGCGGACCGCTCGACACGGCGTTTTTGTTCGACCGCTTCATTGATATGATGAAGGAAAACAAAAACTGATTAACCGAAAATAACCGAAATCTTAAAGGTAAGGATTGATAATATGCCACTTAAAAAAGACATAAAAAGAGTTATGGTAATCGGCTCGGGCCCGATTGTTATCGGTCAGGCTGCCGAATTTGACTACGCCGGAACTCAGGCGTGCCGCGCGCTTAAGGAGGAGGGCTTAGAGGTAATCCTCGTCAACTCCAACCCCGCGACAATTATGACAGACAACGCGATGGCGGACAAGGTTTATATTGAGCCGCTCACGCTTACAACTATCAAGAGAATTATCCGCAAGGAGCGTCCCGACAGCCTGCTGTCAACCCTCGGCGGACAGACCGGACTCACCCTGTCAATGCAGCTTGCAAAGGAGGGCTTCCTCGACAAATACGGCGTTAAGCTTCTCGGCGCAAAGCCCGAGACTATCGACCAGGCAGAGGACAGACAGCTCTTTAAGGACGCTATGCTCGAAATCAACCAGCCGGTTATCCCCTCGACGGTCGTAAACGACGTTGAAGCCGCTGTTAAGTTTGCCGACGAAATCGGCTACCCCGTTATCATCCGCCCGGCGTTCACCCTCGGTGGAACAGGCGGCGGTATCGTTAACAACGAGGAGGAGCTCCGCGAAATCACCTCAAACGGACTTGAGCTTTCACCTATCACCCAGGTGCTTGTAGAAAAGTGTATCTCGGGCTGGAAGGAAATCGAGTTCGAGGTTATGCGCGACAGCGAGGGCAACGTAATCACAATCTGCTCGATGGAAAACTTCGACCCCGTCGGCGTACATACCGGCGACTCAATCGTAATCGCGCCTACCGTTACGCTCTCCGACAAGGAGTATCAAATGCTCCGCTCGGCGGCTCTGAGCATTATCTCAAAGCTTAAGGTAGAGGGCGGCTGTAACTGTCAGTTCGCGCTCGACCCCGAGACCTTCGAGTACGCCGTAATCGAGGTTAACCCGCGTGTATCGCGTTCTTCGGCGCTCGCTTCAAAGGCGACAGGCTATCCCATCGCCAAGGTTGCGGCGAAAATCGCAATCGGCTACACCCTCAACGAGATTAAGAACGCCGTAACAGGCACAACCTACGCCTGCTTTGAGCCTGCAATCGACTACGTTGTTGTTAAGTTCCCCAAGTGGCCGTTCGACAAGTTCGTTTACGCTAAGCGCACACTCGGAACACAGATGAAGGCTACCGGCGAGGTTATGGCTATCGCGCCGACCTTTGAGCAGGCGATTATGAAGGCTATCAGAGGCGCAGAAATCTCGCACAACACTCTCGACGACAAGGAGTACGCAAAGCTTTCAAACGCTTCGCTTATTGACCAGCTCAGCGTTTGCGACGACAGACGTATCTTCTGCGTTTACGAGGCGCTTAAGCGCGGCGTAAGCGTTGATAAAATCCACGAAATCACCATGATTGACGAGTGGTTCTTATACAAGCTCCAGAACATCATCGACATGGGCGAGGAGCTAAAGACCAAGGAGCTCACCGACGAGCTCTACGCCAAGGCAAAGAAAATCGGCTACCTCGACAAGACAATTGAGGAGTTCAGCGGACAGACTGTCAAAAATCCGCTCACTCCGGTATATAAAATGGTTGACACCTGCGCGGCTGAGTTCGAGGCTGAAACGCCATACTTCTACTCGACCTTTGACAAGGAGAACGAGGCGGCAGAGTTTATCGAGGAGCGCAAGAGCGGCAAAAAGACCGTTATCGTATTCGGCTCAGGGCCTATCAGAATCGGCCAGGGTATCGAGTTTGACTACGCTTCCGTTCACTGCGTATGGGCGCTGAAAAAGGCAGGCTACGATGTTGTTATCGTCAACAACAACCCCGAGACGGTTTCAACCGACTTTGACACCGCCGACAGGCTTTACTTTGAGCCCCTCACCAACGAGGACGTAATGGGAATTATCAAGACCGAAAATCCCTACGGCGTAGTTGTAGCGTTCGGCGGACAGACCGCGATTAAGCTGACAAAGTTTATGAGCGACAACGGCGTTAACATCCTCGGCACATCCTATGACGCTATCGACATGGCAGAGGACAGAGAGCGCTTTGACGAGCTGCTTGAAAAGTACCACATCAAGCGTCCCAGAGGCGTTACTGTTATGACAACCGAGGAAGCGCTCGACGTTGCGGACAAAATCGGCTATCCGGTTCTTCTCCGTCCGTCCTACGTGCTCGGCGGTCAGAATATGATTATCGCCTTCAACGACGCCGACGTTAAGGAGTATATGGCGATTATCCTCGCGCAGAATATCGAAAACCCGATTCTTATTGACAAATATTTGCAGGGTACCGAGATTGAGGTTGACGCAATCTGCGACGGCGAGGACATCCTCATCCCCGGAATTATGGAGCACGTTGAGCGCGCAGGCGTTCACTCGGGCGACTCAATCGCCGTTTATCCGGCTTGGAATATTTCCGATAAAATGACAGACATCATTGTTGAAAGCTCGCGCAACCTTGCTATTGAGCTTAAGACAAAAGGTCTTGTAAATATCCAGTACCTCATTTATGAGGACGAGCTGTACGTAATCGAGGTAAATCCGCGTTCATCGCGTACAATTCCGTACATCAGCAAGGTAACGGGCGTGCCGATGGTTGACCTGGCAACGCGCGCAATGTTCGGTGAAAAGCTTGCCGATATGGGCTACGGCACAGGTCTTTACCGCAAGAGCCCGTACATCGCCGTTAAGGTTCCGGTATTCAGCTTTGAAAAGCTTATCAACGTTGATAACCACCTCGGCCCTGAGATGAAGTCGACCGGTGAGGTTCTCGGTATCGCAGGCTCGCTCGAGGAAGCGCTTTACAAGGGACTTATCGCCGCAGGCTACAAGATGAAGAAGGACGGCGGCGTGTTTATTACCGTCCGCGATTCCGACAAGGCGGAAATCGGTGAAATCGCCAAGAAGTACGCCGACCTCGGCTTTAAGATTTACGCCACAGAGGGCACAACCAAGGTGCTTACAAAGTACGGTATCGACGCAATCGCCGTTAAGAAGATTCACGAGTCCGAGGCTAACAACACCCTCACCCTGATTGAATCGGGCAAGGTAAATTACGTAATTTCAACCTCGGCAAAGGGCAGAATCCCCTCAAGAGATTCCGTTAAAATCCGCCGTAAAACCGTTGAGCGCAACATTCCGTGCCTTACCTCGCTCGACACCGCAAACGCGCTTGCGGACTGCTTAAAGAGCCGTTTCTCACAGCACAGCACCGAGCTTGTTGACATCAACAATATGAGAGAGACAAAGCAGAAGCTTAAATTTACAAAAATGCAGGGCATCGGCAACGACTACATCTACTTCTCGACCTTTGAGCAGTGGATTAACAACCCCGAGGCTCTGGCGGTTAGACTTTCAGACCGTCATTTCAGCATCGGCGCTGACGGAGTTATTCTTGTAGCTCCCTCAAAGGTTGCCGACGCAAAGATGAAGATGTACAACCGCGACGGTTCCGAGGGAAAGATGTGCGGCAACGGTATCCGCTGCGTAGGTAAGTTCCTCTACGACCACGGTATGATTGACATCAAGGAAAAGGACGAAATCACAATCGAAACCCTCAGCGGTATCAAGTCGCTCAAGGCTTACACCCAGGACGGCGAGGTTACACGCCTCAGAGTTGATATGGGCAAGGCTGTGCTCAATCCCAAGGACATCCCCGTTGCTCTCGACGGCGACAAGGTTGTAAACAGAGCCGTAACAATCGGCGGTAAGGAGTACAACATCACCTGCGTTTCAATGGGTAATCCGCACTGCGTTGTATTTGTAGAGGGTGACGTTGACCACCTCGACCTTGAAAAAATCGGCCCTGAGTTTGAGAACAACAAGCTCTTCCCCGAGAGGGTTAACACCGAGTTTGTCACCGTGCTCAACGACAAAACGCTCAAAATGAGAGTTTGGGAACGCGGCTCGGGCGAAACCTGGGCTTGTGGAACAGGCGCCTGCGCGGTTGCCGTAGCGGCTTGCGAAAACGGCTTCTGCAAGAAGGGCGACGACATCAAGGTTAAGCTTATCGGCGGCGACCTCATCATCAACTACACCGACGAAACCGTCTATATGACCGGTAACGCCGAGAAGGTATTTGAGGGCGAAGTTGAGGTTTAATCTCTCAGAGTTAAGAGTTGAGAGTTTAGAGTTTAATATACTGTTAGGAAAACTTTTAAAGGCTCCCTCATCACTTTGTTATGGGGGAGCTGTCAGCTTTAGCTGACTGAGGGGGCTGCGTGTGAATTAATACGAGCTTTCCGATATAAATATAACGTGTCGCCAACCTATCCATTGAGGTTGTAGGGTACGGTCTTTGAGGTGATGTCCAAATCTTGATTTGGATAACATCACCCATGCATAGCTGACCGTACCGCTTCTGATGAAATTATCGGCGGAAAAACAGATTTAATTAACTGATACAATATGGTTAAAATTATGTAACAGTTTTAAGCGTCTCAGCTTTTTTCGACTTTTTATTTAAGCGGAATGATAAAATAGTGTACATTTTAGCGTGCTAAATCACTAATATATGTATGATTTACACAAAAAGCTTGATAATTATTGACACGCAAATTTTTTTATTCTATAATATTCGTGTGATGGGATACAATCACAATATTATTTATCAGGAGGATTTTCATTATGGAAAAACAGGGTAATAAGGTTCTCGGCATTGTTGCTATTGTTCTCGGTGCTATTGCTATCGTAACATTCTACATTCCCGTATTTAACGTTTTCTCACTTATTTGCGGTATCGTAGGTCTTGTTCTTGCAATTCTTTCTAAGAAGAGCTTCAAAGAGGCAGGTCAGACATCACCTGTTCCCACAGTTGGTCTGGTACTTTCAATCATCGGTCTTGCACTTGCTGCAATCGGTTTCTTCACCTGCACAGTTTGCGGCGCTTGCATGGCAAGCGAAGTTGCTAAGGATCCTAAGCTTGCAAGCCAGCTCAGCAGTGCTCTCAACAGCGCTGTTTCAGCAGCTAAATAAGAGAACTTAAAACAAACAATCTACAGTCAGCCCTATGGCTGGCTGTATTGTTTTAGGAGAGGATTTTTATGTTCCCTTCATTTGAGATTTTCGGATTTACAGTCGGAATGTACGGCGTAATGACGGTACTCGGCGCGGCGTTGTGCGTTGCTGTCGGGCTTAATCTGATAAAAAAATTCAAAATTATGTGGGAAGACTTTGCTCTTGTCATGATTGTCCTCGCGATATCGCTGTTCATTTTTGCGCACATAGTTTTCGGACTTACCAATCTGGACAAGCTCGCGATAATATTCACGAATTTAGG
>ONPH01000058.1 GCA_900319655.1 uncultured Eubacteriales bacterium | reverse complement strand
GGTCGTAAAACAAAGCAGAGCTGTCTTACAGCTTACGGAAAGCTAAAGCCGCAGTGGGGCTTTTTGGGAACAATAGCGAGTATAGTGCCGTTTTTGATTATGCCGTATTACTGCATTATCGGCGGCTGGGTGCTCAAATACTGCGTAACCTTTATCACCGGTCAGGGCTTGGCAGCCGCAGGCGACGGCTATTTTACAGGCTTTATTTCAAGCCCCGTAGAGCCGATTATTTACGATGTTATCTTCCTTTTGCTCACCTGTATCGTCGTATTCCGCGGAGTTAACAAGGGAATTGAAAGCCTTTCAAAAATCCTTATGCCGGTGCTTTTAATACTTGTAATCGGTATTTCTATCTATTCTCTGACAATCAACGGCGGCGAAGAAAACGCAAACCGTACCGGTATGCAGGGCTTTATGATGTACGTTATTCCGAACATTGACGGAATGGGCGTTAAGGACATAATGGTTGTCGTTATGGACGCCATGGGACAGCTTTTCTACAGCATAAGCGTCGCGATGGGTATTATGGTAACCTACGGCTCGTACTTCAAGGACAAGGACAACCTGATGAAGTCCGTTAACCAGATTGAAATTTTCGACACCGTAGTAGCCTTCCTTGCAGGCGTAATGATTATCCCTGCCGTATTCGTATTCCTCGGACCCGAGGGAATGGACGCAGGCCCCGGACTTATGTTCGTTGCAATGCCGAAAATCTTCTCACAAATGGGTATTGCCGGCACAATCTTAGGTATCGTGTTCTTTGTAATGGTGCTCTTTGCGGCGCTCACAAGCTCAGTATCAATCCTCGAAGCCGTTGTTTCGGGCTTGATTGACAAAACCGGCGTTTCGCGTAAAAAGGCAACCGTTATGGAGGGCGTTATCGCCCTTGCAATCGGCATTGTAATCTGTCTCGGCTACAACCTGCTTTACTTCGAGTTTAAGCTCCCGAACGGCGCGACCGCTCAGATTCTCGATATTGTAGACTACGTAAGTAACAATATCCTGATGCCTGTAGTCGCAATCGGAACGTGTATCTTAATCGGCTGGGTTTGCAAGCCTAAGACGGTTATTGAGGAGGCAACCAAAAACGGCGAGAAGTTCTATCGAAAGGGACTTTATATAGCGATGGTTAAGTACATCGCCCCGGTACTCTTGTTCGTACTTCTTTTAGGCTCGCTCGGCGTATTCAATTTTTAATCAATATTAATCAAAAAAGTATCGCTGTGATTTCAACTTGAAGTCACAGCGATTTTTCATTTTTATTTGCCGGCTTTTCTTTTATTAAAGCACTTTTTGTCAAACGACGGGTTGAACGCATAGAAGTTCTTTTCGTCGAGCTTGTCGGTGAGAAGTCTTAAATTCTCGCCGAAGCGCTGGTAGTGCACAACCTCGCGCTCGCGCAAAAAGCGGATAGCGTCCTTAACGTCGTAATCGTCGCAGAAACGCAGGATATTGTCGTAGGTTGTACGCGCCTTCTGCTCAGCCGCTAAGTTTTCATGCAGGTCGGTAATCGGGTCGCCCTTGCTTTGAATATAAGCCGCGGTAAACGGCGCTCCCGAAGCGGACTGGGGATAAATTCCCGTTGTGTGGTCAACAAAGTAGTCCTCAAAACCGCCCTCTTTAATCTGCTGAACCGTCAGGTTCTTTGTCAGCTGATAAACAATCGCGCCAATCATCTCAAGGTGTCCGAGCTCCTCGGTGCCGATGTCGGTTAAGGTTCCCTTTAGCTCGGGCAAAGGCATTGTAAATCTCTGAGAAAGATACCTAAGCGAAGCTCCGAGCTCGCCGTCGGGACCGCCGTACTGCGAAATAATGATTTTCGCAAGCTTCGGATTTGTTGTTTTTATATTAACAGGATACTGTAATCTTTTTTCATACACAAACATCAGCAGTCATCCTCGCTTTCCCACGGCCACGGAGCCTTTATCCAGCTCCAGTTATTCATTTCGGTCTCGCTTTTGGTGAGAGGGCCGTATTTTCTCTCGTATTTTTCAACAAGCGGAGCCGCCTTTTCCTTAAACATATTCATTTTGTTGATGGTGTCCTCGTCGTCGGGGTGAGTGTCAAGGTATAGCTGTAAATCAAGAGCCGCAAACTTGTAGGTCGAGATTTTCTTAAGCAGCATTTCTCTGTCAGTCATCCTTATCACCGCACATTCCGACATAAAACGGCTTGTTCAGAGCAGGGTACATCGTGCCCTGAGTATACCCCTGATCCGCCGAATAAACCTCGGATTTTTCCTGCTGAAAGGGCACGTAAGCCATAGCGTAAACGGTGTCCTCGGGCAGTTTTGAAAGACCGTAGGTTTCGTCAATTAAATCTGATAATTTTTTCAATCCTATTCTCCTTTCACATATGTGAGCAATGCTCGTTACATAATATGACGGAGAAGATAAAGAGTGAAATTTAAAAAAATTTAAAAATATGCTTTATAAAAACGCCCGAAGTTAAGTTTCAAGCTTAGCTTCGGGCTGTCTTTATTTATTATTCAGTTCATCTATTATCCTGCGTTTGTACTCCAAAAACTTTTCGCTCAGCGCAAAATCAGAGCTTCTCGGCTTCGGCTCGTCAATTACAATCTCGTTTGTAATTCTTCCGGGCTTGCCCGACAGCAGGTAAATCCTGTCGGAAAGCAAAACCGCCTCGTCGATATCGTGAGTGATAAACAGGGTAGAGAGCTTGATTTTCTCCATAACATCGAGATACCAGCGGTGGATGTCGCTCTTTGTCAGGGCGTCAAGCGCGCTGAACGGCTCATCTAAAAGCGCAACTCCGTTAGAGAACATATATGTCCTCAGCAGTGCCGCGCGCTGCCGCATACCGCCGGAAAGCTCGCTCGGGTATTTTTTTTCGGTGCCCTCAAGACCGAACTCAGCAAAGTGTTTGCCGACCTTCTGCCGTGCCGTCTTTTTCTTTTCACCCTTGATAATCAGCGGCAAAGCCACATTGTCCTCAATGGTACGGTAGGGGAGCAGCAGGTCTTTTTGAAGCATATAGCTGATTTTACCCGGTTTGCCTGTAATATCCTCTCCGTCGAGTATAACCTGTCCGCCGTTCGGTTTGTTAAGTCCCGAGATTACGTTAAACAGCGTGGTTTTTCCGCAACCGCTCACGCCCAACAGACAGACAAGCTCGTTTTCGTTCAGCTTTATGTTGATATCTTCGATTACATTTTCTTTTCCGTCATAGGAAAAACAGACGTTTTTAACTTCAAGCGACGCCATAATTACTCCAGATAATCGTTTGTAAATCCAAAGTTCTCAGGGATTGTAGCTGTAGAGAGCTTGTTTTCGTTAATCCAGTTGTAAAAAGCGTTCCATCTCTTTGCGTCAATATATCCCCACTTCGGAGCGTCGGAGATATACTCGTGAGTAAGGTAGCTCTGGCTCTTTTTAACAAGCTTTTCGTTGAGCTCGGGAGCTGCCTTAAGAAGAATATCCGCCGCGGCGTCGGGGTTGTCGATTGAGTACTGATAACCTCTCTTGAGCGCCGAGAGGAATTTCTTTGTCGCGTCGGGGTTAGCCTTCATCCAGTCTGTATTACCGAGTACAACGGGGGTGTAGTAGTCAAATACAGGGTCAATGTCCTTAAAAGCAAAGTAGTCGGTCTGTAGGTTTGCAACCTCAGCGGCAACGCCTGCCCAGCCGTAGAAAACCCAAATAGCGTCAACGCTCTTTGTCTTAAGCGCCGAAACCTCGTCGGTAACTGTGCTGGGGATAAGCTGAACCTTGTCAAAATCTCCGCCGTCGTTCTTCATAACCTGCTTAAGCGTAGCCTTTTCAATCGGCAAATCCCATGTAGCGTATTTTTTGCCTTCAAGTCCCTTGGGCTTGTCCATACCCTCGCCCTTGCGCGAGATGATACCAGAGGTGTTGTGCTGAATCAAAGCAGCAACGGCTTGCAGCGGCATAGCGCTGTCTCCGACAATCGCGGGGATCATACTGTCCTGAAAGCTTACGCAGAACTGCGCCTTGCCTGAGCCTACAAGTGCCTCAGCACCGTCCTCGGGAGGCTGAACGATCTCAACCTCAAGACCTTCATTCTCAAAATAACCGTTTGTCTGAGCTACATAAAGTCCAGTGTGATTGGTGTTCGGCGTCCAGTCGAGCACAAAGGTGATTTTTGTCTTTTCCTTAGCTTCACTGCTCTGAGCTTCGCTCTTTTTCTCTCCGCCGTTGCAGCCTGCTGCAACAAGGCAAATCATAGCAAGCGCCAGAACAAACGACAGAATTCTCTTTTTCATAAAATGATTACTCCTTTTTACTTCTTTATTTTTTACTTTTATCCCACGGCATACTCTTTTTCTGAATAACACTGACAAGCCTCATCAATATAAGACTGAGAATGGAAATCAAAAAGATAACCGCGAACATTTTGTCATATGAATAAGCCTTTTTAACCCTCGTCATATACACGCCGAGACCGTTAAAACCGCCGAGCCATTCGGAAATTACCGCGGATACAACCGCGTACGATACCGAAATTTTCAGGCTCGAAAAAAAGCTGCCAAGCGCTCCGGGAAATTTAACATAACGGTAAATCTGCAGCTTGTTCGCTCCCATCGACCGCATAAGGTTAATTGTGTCCTTGTCCGCCGACATAAAGCCGTCGAGCAGACTGACCGCGATGGGGAAGAACACTACGATTACAACCAAAATGATTTTAGGCAGCGCCTCATAGCCGAACCACAGTACCAAAAGCGGCGCAATTGCAACCGTCGGAACTGTCTGAGTCAGCACAATCAGCGGATACAGCGAACGCCTGACAAGCTCAAACCTGTCCATAAGCAAAGCCGTAAAAAAGCCGGTGATTATTCCGATTAAAAGTCCGACAACCGTCTCAAACATTGTCGAAAGCGAGTGTTGTAACAGCAGCGGAAAATCGCTTATAAACGCCTTTACAACGTCAACAGGCGAAGGCAGCATAAAGTTCGGAACAAGTCCGGTCATACTTACAACCTGCCAAATTATAAGCAGAATAAAAATCGCGGCTACGGGGAAAAGGTACTTATACGTGGTGCTTTGTAACTTTTTTCTCAATGGTCAGCACATCTCCCTCAGGTCTGTAGTCAACCTTAATATACGCCAAAACGGACGGTGCGCCTGCTCTGATGGCAATATGCTGGCACTCCTTGACGATATCCATAAGCTCGTCGTAATCGCCCTCAATGGCGGTCTCAAACGGGCCAACATAGCACTTAAGTCCTGTGCTCTTGATGTAGGCGATAACCTCGTCTACAATTCTGATAAGCTCATCATCATTTTTTGCCTCGGGCAAGGTCTGAATAGCTACGCTTGCGTTCATAAAATTACTTCCTTTCATAAATAATAAAAGCACCACGCCTGGGCGTAGTGCTAAATAAACATGATAAACAAGCTTCCTACGTCGGCATTATCCGAATCAGGTAATAGGGTATAATCTCAGCCTGCAATTGCAAGCACCCCTGTGTTATTTCTGTATTAAGATTACAACTAATTTATCCGTTTGTCAACAATTTTTAACTTGGGAAGATAATATTCGAGTGAATTTTCGGCGGAATACCCTTTTTCGCAAAGGTAATTCACTCCGTATATACTCACGCCTTCGCACTTATTATCAATAGAATATGAAGTGCAATCAATATCCCAAGGCGAAGCGACCGAAGACAGATATTCGTATTTATCGCTTTTTACCGTTTTTCCGTTTGAGCAAGGGGAGCAGGGAATATAGACTGCCTTTTCGTTGTATGTAAAATATATTTCGTTATTAGAATTATAAATCCGTTCAACCCGATTATATAATTCTTTATCAGAACTATTATCGTTTGTTTTCATTTTCGTTCCCGACAAGTAATTACTCTCCGCGATTATCAAAGCCGCTTTAAGAGCTTCGTCGCAAAAATCTTTTCCGCACAAGCTAACGGCTGTGTTTATCACTGTTTGGCTTTTATCATCGCTTTTCACTGCCGTATCGGGAGTAGAGGACGTCATTTTTACATTGTTTCCGCTCATTCCGACAACCGCCGCAGGAATAAGCGCCATCAGTATAAGCAGGCAAATAATTGCCGCAATTCTGCTTTTCACTTAAAAAATTAATTCTCCTATAAACTTATTCTTGACATTACAAGTAGTTTGTCTTAAAATAGTATATGTACGTAAATATGATAAAATAACCTGCGTAAGCTTTAAGAACGGAGATTATATATGAAGGTTAAATTTTCAATTATACCATTTATTCCTGCCGTAATCGCAATGCTCATTTTAAGAGTAATGAGCGTAATCGGTGTGGATGAAAGCGGAAATTTTCTCGGAATGGACAGAATGGCGCTGTCTTATACCACAATCGGTATCGCGCTGGCGCTGTTTATAGTATGTATTATTATCAACATTTTCGACAGAAAAACCGCTCCCGTATACCCGGTGAAGAAAAACTTTGCCGCAGGTGTTTTTGCGATTTTGTCAGGCTTGGCGGTAATCGCTTCGTCCTGTATGTCGCTCGTTGAAATCACCACCGAATCCGAGTACTTTATGATGGGCGTTATCAGCGCGATTTTCTCAGTACCTGCTGGACTTGCGTTCCTGATTATGTCAAAGGTACATTTCACAGGAAAATCCACTGTTTCGGGCGTTTCTATTCTATATGTATTTCCGGCTCTTTGGGGATGTACCGAGCTCGTGTTTGAGTTCCTCAACGCCACAAAGGTTTCAATTTCCGCAACAGACCTCACAGGACTGTTCTGCTACATCTTTATCACTCTGTACTACTTCTCACATTCGATGGTAGTGTCGAGAATCAAGGGCAGAAACCCCGTAAAGGCTTGCTTTATCTACGGTCTGCCTGCAGCAGCACTTACACTTTCGCACGGTGTGTATATGATTATCACCACCATGCACGAGGGTATCAGCAACATTCCGTTTATCACAGCGGCTATGTATATCGTTCTCGGTCTGTACGCTCTCAGCTTCATTATCGAGATGTTTGTAAATTCCTACACCAAGGACGAGCTCGAGGTTGTAGAATCGCTCCCCGAGCCCGACAACACCGAGGAAGAGGAAAAGTATATCGACACCGAGGGATATGACGACCTCGTATTTTCAAACAGTTCTTCATCAACCGAGCCCAACGTTGATCCTTCCGACGACTATTATTCATCGGCAATGGGTATGGATGATTTTATCATCGGCTTTAATCCCGAGCAGAAGCCTGCCGAGAAAACTGAGGTTGAAGCTGAGCCCGAAAAGCCCAAGAAGAAAAAGAAAGGCTTTTTCTCCAAAAAGCAGGATGAAGCTCCTGCCGGGGAAGCTGCTCAGCCCGAAGTAAAAGAGGCTGCCGAAGAGGTTAAGGAAGAGGTCGTTGAAGAAGCAAAGACCGAAACCGAGCCCGTTGTTACCGAGCCTGAGTTTGAAGAGCCTGTTGTAACCGAGCCTGAAATTTCCAAACCCGTAACAGCAAAGCACTTTGCTCCCGAGCCCAAGCCCGAACCCAAAGCCAAGGCTGAAAAGCCTTCTCGGACCTCGGAGCTTGAAGAGGAGCTCAGAAGACTTTCCGAAAAGAAAATCGAAG
>ONPH01000059.1 GCA_900319655.1 uncultured Eubacteriales bacterium | reverse complement strand
GGTGGATTTTTTGATTGGAATTAATTTACTACATTCACTTCAATCGAGCTCGACTGACCGTTGTAGGTGGTCACGCTCACCCTTGAAGTTCCGGGCGACTTGGCTGTTATTACGCCGGTCGCCTTGTCTATTTTGCAGACCGAGGTATCGCTTGACTTGAACACAAGCTCGTTTGAAGCCGTGCCCTCGGTAAGCTTTGCAACCAGTTTAATCGTCTGACCGGTTTTTATCTTGATATTTGTCGAGTTCAGCTCGATGTTATCAGGAGCTTCCTTAACCGTAACCGTACACTTTTCGGTCAGTCCGTTGAAGGTCTGCGCCGTGATTACCGCCGTGCCGAGTCCCTTCGCCTTAAGTCTGCCGTTTTCGTCGACGTCGACTACACGCGGATTGTCGGAGTACATTGAAATACTTGAAGCGGAGTTGTCGGGGATAATCGCCTCGAGCACAAACTCCTCGCCCAGTCCCATATTCAGCTTACTGCGGTTGAGCTTTAGGCTTGCAGGAGCTTCCTTGACGATGATATTGCAGTTGTCGTGCAGTCCGTTAAAGAGGCTTGCGACAACGGTAGCCGTACCGATGTGCTTAGCCTGAATTACGCCGTTGTCCGAGACAAAGCCCACGGCGTTTGGACTGCTGGTGGTGTAGTTGACCTTATGCACGGACGAATTCTCGCTTAGTACCGTGCCGAGGTTAAACTTCTCGCCCTTGCCGAGAATGAGCATTTTCTCCCCTACCGCGATATTTTTCGGCGCGGGATAAACCGTCACGGTACAGCTTGCCTTAAGTCCGTTTAGTGCTGTCACGGTAATTGTGGTTTTGCCGGGTGAAAGTCCGAAAACATTTCCGAGCCTGTCAACCCTCGCGACGTTGCTGTTTGACGAAACCCAGTTGAACTTAGCCTTTGCTTTCGACGGCGTGAGCGTTGTATTCAGTCCGAACGCCTCACCCACTGCCAAATCGGTAAAGCCGTAGCTGAGTGAAAACTCGGTCAAATCGAGGTTTTCGACGGTGTTGCTTCCGAGCTTCGCCTTTGAGTTTTTCCACACGTCAATGCGGTTGATTTTGTTATCGTAAAAGAAGTTGTTGCCGATGTAATCCGCCTGGGACGTGCTTTGAATTGACATAGCGTTTTTGCCGGACGACTTGATGTAGTTGTCGGAAATTTCAGCGCTGTAGCTGTTGTCCCACAGGCAAATTCCGCAGTCACCCGACTGGTCGATGGAATTGTTGCGGATAACGGTAACCTTTGCGTCCTCGACGTCAATTCCGAAGTTGTCGCTTCCGTATATGCTGTTGCCGTCGATAAAGTTTATTTTGCTGTTGTCGTATACTTTAATGCCTTGGTAAATCGACTTGTTAAAGTCGTTTTCACCGCAGTTGATTACGTTGTCGGTGAAGGAAGCGTTGCGGACGTTTTTCGCGCGAATTCCGTGACCTTTAACGCTGATGAAGTTGTTGCGGACGGTCACGCCCTCGAGGAAATATTCGCCCTTTGGCAGACCGCCGCTGCCGTCTGAATTTTCATCGTAAACCTTATCGAGCCTTGCGCCGACAAGCGAGATACCCTCACATTCGTAGTTTGCGTAAACGTCCTCGACCGCGCCGCAGTGGTTGATTGAGTTTTCCGCAATCAGAATGTTGCCGTTGCAGGGCTCCTGATAGCTCTCGGAAATATTTGTTTCGGTCTTGCCCTCATCCGCGAGAACTCCTGCCAAAAACGTACCGTCGCCGCCGCCCATCATTGAGTAGAGCGTAATGCCCCTCGGGGTGTTCTCAATCGAGTTGCCGACAATCTTGACGTTCTTCCAGTTCATTCCCTGAATCGCCGCGCTGCCGAGGTTCGTGAAGCGGTTGCTCTTAATTAAAATTCCGTTGAACGGTGCGTTATAAATCGCTGTGTGAGTGCCGATACCTCTGGGGCAGTCGTCGAACAGGCAGTTTTCAATCCTGACGTTGTTCATCGGCAGAGCCTCGGAACGGCAGTCGTAGATATGGCCTTTTTTGAGGATGTCGAGCTGAATCGCCTCGTAGCCGATTTTTTCGCTGTCCATATGCTGGTTTTTGAACGAGCAGTTCTTGACCGCGAAGCCGTCAATACCTGCGATTTCCATAATATGGCTGTTGTTTACGTTTCTGAAATTCGTGCTTTGAATTGTGAAATTAGTGGCGTGAGCCGCCTTCAAAATAGTATTTTGAGTTCCGCCGCCGTCGAACGTGCCGCCCTGAATTATGATGTTTTTGTATGCGTCGTAGCCCGAAGCGCCTGATTTTTCGGTGTCGAAATTCCCGATTCGGAGCATATTCGAGGTGCTCGCCTGACTGCGGTTAAGTGTTACGTCCGTCAGCACAAGGTGGGTGTTGCTGAAAATCATCAGGGTTTTGGTGATGCTGTACTCGCCCGGCTCGACCTCAACAACATAGCGCTTTGAGTCGGTCGCGTTTTTTCGCGCGATTTCAAGCGCGTTTTGAATTGCGATATACGTGCCGTCCTTTTTGATTTTTTCGGCGGTTACGGTTATTTTTTGCTGATTTGAATTTGAATTTTCCGCCGCGAAGGCGCAGCTAAATACGCCTGCCACCGTCAAAATCGACAGAGCAAGCAATAGGGATATCATTTTGCGCGGCAAGTTCACGACAAATTCCTCCAAAATTCATTATGAGAATATTGTAGAGTATTTATCCACAAAAGTCAATATTTAGAGTGTAAGTTTTCATAAAATTTTCACATGGATAATTCTTATGCCGAAAAATACCGAAAAATGGTAAAAAACAAGAGACAACCGCGAAGGCTGCCTCTATATTTCTTCTGTAGAATTTTAGTTATCCTTGCTTAGCTCGGCAAGCGTTACTTCAAAGCCCTTTTTCGCGAGTTCAAGACATTCGCTGTTAATTTCGCCGCTGATTAGCTGACTCGCGAGGTACTCCGCGAAATGAGGGTTTTTCACAACCACGGGCCCTGTGAGGTGAGTTCCGATCAGGTTTTTATATTTTAAGCCCTCGGTCTTATCGCTCTCGTTATCGGCAAGTCCGCGCTTAACTGTAAATGCGTGGTCTGTAATTCCCGTAATTTGAGAGCACTTGTTTACAAAGCCGACAAGCGGTCTGTCAAGGAATTCACATTCGAAAATCGCGTCGGCGGTCATCCTCGTTTTGTTCTGCTCGGTCACGGTAAAGTCGAACATTCCGAGACCGCTGTGCTCTCCCCCGTCGCAATCGGTTATGGTTTTGCCGAGCATTTCAAAGGAATTTCCCGTGAGCAGAGCAGGCTTGTCCGCCTCAATATACGCCTTGAAGCCGTCTGAAAGCCTTTTAAAATCCTCAAGCACGAGCTTTTGGTTTTTCTCGGTTCCCGAGCCGATGAACACAAAGCCGTAATCGTTAAAATCAACGTCGTCGCCGAGGGATTTTTTAACGACCTCGCAGTCCGTACCGCTCTGAGCAATCAGTCTTTCGAGCACGCTCACGTTGCCGTAGTCGCCGTAAAGATTCATAATATCATAATAAAGATGCAGAATTTTCATATCATTCACCCTTTACCTTCGCCAAAAATTTACCCTTGTCCGAGAAGCAGGTAATCGCGTAGATATACCTTCCGCTGCCGTTGTCGAGGTAATCGACAGCCTCGGGGATATCCTCGAACAGCTTGATTTTGTCAGACGGAATATCAGTGAATGAGAACCTCATTCCGAGGTCGTTTACATACTTTCCTGCGAGGACAATCTCGCCTACATTCGGAGAATTGAGCATATCGAAGTCGATATCCCACAGCCACGAAACATCGCTTGTAAAGTACTTTCTGCTGACCGCGTCGACGATAATCAGCACGTCGCAGCCGTCCTTGTAAGCCGAGGCTACGCGCAGGCTTTGGTCGTAGGAAATGCTGTTCTCGTGCTTTGAGGTGAGCAGAGTTCCCGTTCTGTTGCCGAGCTCAAAGGTGATTACCCTGCCGTTTTTAAGCACATAGTCGCCCATATCGCGCGCAATTTCCGCGCCGTCAATGCCGACAATTCTCGCGACAGTGTAGGCTGAGAGAATATTGTAGATGTTATAAAGCGATTTGAGCGCGAGTGAAATTTTATACTTGCCGTCAATCTCCATAACGCCGTTGTCGAGGTCGACCGCTGTGATTGTGTAGGCGGTGTCACTACGCTTGTAGCCGCACTTTGTGCACTGAAAATGACCGATATGGTTGTAGTGGTAGGTGCTGTAGGTCATCGGAGCCTTGCAAACAGGGCAATAAGCGCCGTCGTTGTAGGCGCTGACGAGATTTTCGGTATCGGTCGAGAGCTTGTCCGCGCCGAACCATACCACATTTTCCCTGCCGATTCCAAAGCGCGAAACGAGCGGATCGTCGGCGTTGAGGATAAGCTGAGTGCCGTCGTAAATGCTGTCGGCAATCGCGTCGTAAACCCACTCGGGGTGGCCGTTTCGGGTAAGCTGGTCGCGGTAGAGGTTTGTAATTACGTAGTGGGTAGGCTTGATATATTTAAACGTATATCTTGCAAAGCGTTCGTCGCTTTCGATAAGCAGGATGTCGCTCTTGACCTTGCCCGAAAGCGTTGAGCTGCCCAGCACAAGGGTGGTTACGCCCTCAATCTGGTTTGAACCCTCGCGGTTCCACGACACGGTTTTGCCGTTTTTCATCAGAATATGGGCTATCATCTCAACCGTAGAGGTCTTGCCGTTGCTGCCTGTTACGGCGATGATAAACTCGGGAAGCTCTACCCTGCTGAGAATATCCGGACAGATTTTAAGCGCGATTTGACCGGGAAAACTGCTGCCCTTGCCGATAAGCCTGCCGACAAACCTGAGCAGCTTGCAGATTAATACAGTAAAAAATACCTTCATAACAATTCTCCGTAAATAAAATATAGTTACATTATAAGCCAAAACGCTGTGTTTTTCAATAGCTAATTGCTTTTTGCGCTTCTCACTCCGATTATACAAGTAGAGACATCGTGAAAACGGCTTATAGCGGAAGATTTTTCGGTAAAAAAATCGCAAAAAATCACAAAGCAATATAGTATATGTATTGACTTTGCCGTCAATTTGTGATATAAGCATAAAAAATGTACATAAACAAAATAATTTGTTGTTTATGTACAAATTTAACGCAAAGGATGTGTCCTAATGAAAAAGACCGTCGCAAAGTATTTATGTATACTCTTGTCCGTAGCGTTGCTTTTTACTGCGCTCCCCCTGACGGTATACGCCGAGGATAGTGTAACTGTAAAAGATGTAGGCTCAGCAACAGAACTCGAAACTGTTTGTTATGAAATCAACACAAACGGCGGAGAGTATGTAATTAACCTGACCGGAGATATTGAAAACGGCTCCATGTCAATTAAAAAAGAAAGTGCGGTTGTCACTGTTATCGGTAACGGTCACACCATTTTTACATCCAACTATGCATTTTATATTGAAAACGGAGCGAAGGTAAATCTTGGTGACGAGATCTCTAAATTAATTATAGAAGGTGATAATCAGTCTCATCATGATCCCGGTCTTGTATACATTAAGCGCGGTTCTACTTGCATAATGAACAACAATGTAACACTTAAAAATCACAAGGGTGACAACTACCTCGGCGGTGGCGTTACGGTTGAAGGCGGAACGTTTGTTATGAATGGCGGTAATATAGATAACTGCGGTATTGGCAGCAACTGCGAAGCGACTGATTTCGGTGGCGGCGTGGCAATGGTTGGCGCCGGAAATATCAATAAATTAAATAGCAGATTTAACCTCATTAGCGGTACTATAAGCGGTAATAAGGCATCAGGAGGAGCGGGTGTTTTTGCTTCCGGATATCATTTTGCTAAGACAAATCCAATATCTATGAACGCAACAATCGACGGCATATCAGTTCCGAGTTCCGGCGGCACATCAGGCGGCACAGAAAGCATCGCTGCAAGCAATCCCGGCTTATTTATCAACGGCGGCTTGATTACAGAAAATACTGCTACTGGTACCTATGACAGCGCTGTTTCTCTTTATGCTAAAGGTCTTGGCGGCGGTATTCTTGTTTCATATAACAGTAACAAGGTGTTTCAAATTTACAACGCAAAAATAACCTCTAACAATGCTGAATACGGAGCAGGCATATCATCATTTTATTTTAAAACTAACGCTGATATTGACGGCTGCGAGATAACCGGCAATACCGCCGCAAAAAACGGTGGCGGTGTGTATTTAACAAAAAACGACAACAGTAGTAAAACCACAATTTCAAACACCACCATCACCGGCAACACCTCGGGTGACCGCGGTGCCGGCGTTTATTATCAACAATGATGAAATAGACGACAATTACAATAATAACGATATTTTCACATCATATGTTAAAGATGCAATCAGAAAAGATATTAAGGTTGGCGATACGATTGAAGCCTTTTACAAGATTCCCGAGGTTAAAGCTACCGAGAGCAGCAGCTGCCCCTACATCTTCAAGGGCTGGTATTACGATCCGGAAAACGACAACGATACGCACCCCGTAACGTTTGGTACTGACAAATACTCAAAGGACATTTACGCTCACTGGATAAAGGTTGAGGATGTCGCAAAGGACGGAGAAGATGACAATGAGCTTCCGTCCGGCTACAGCAAATACGGCGAATTTGACCTTTCGGGCGTACAGGTTCGCGAGGGTATCAAGGATACAAACTATGGTTATGAAAAAATGCCCGGCGGTCTGCTCTTTGTAACATCCCTTAATATGGATATAGTCCGGAAAATCAACGCCATAAAGCCGAATAATATTGAGTACGGCTATGTTGCCGCTAAAAACGAGGGCTGGATAGACTACCATTCAAAAGATATAACCAAAAAGTTGCAGTATGTTAGCAAAACCGCCAACGGTATTGACACATCCGCCACTGCGGCAGACGAAAACTACTTTGGCTTTGCGAGCAACATAAACTGTACTTCCAGACGCACTAATTCCGGCGGAATTGTCAAAGAGGATCACCGAAACTTTGACAGTTATCTGCTTTATACGCTTGTTATTACCTACGAGAATGTTGAGGAAAAAGCTAAAGGCACAAACGTCCTTGCCCGTCCGTATATCAAATATTCTGACGCGAACGGTCTGGAGCGCGTGGCTTACAGCGAATACAAAGGAAGTTCAAACACGCTCGGCGGCTGCTACACAAGCTACAACAAGAACGCAGGCACAAATTAAAGCGGAGGTATGGAAATGAAGGAAAAATATAACAGAGCTGCATTTACCGTAACTGAGTTTGACGAGGAGGATGTAATCACAACCTCGGTAGTTGACCGCAATAACGCATATTGGAACATTTCAGATTTTGACAATGACAATCCAAGAGCTGTTCCCGGTTCATAAGCTTGACATAATAAATATAAACGGGCTGCCGTTTTGGTATGCTCCCTTTATGGAAGACAGTGAAATAAAAAACACTGATAACCATGAAGGGAGCATTGTTATGTCCAAAAACAGGAAAATCAAACCGGAA
>ONPH01000198.1 GCA_900319655.1 uncultured Eubacteriales bacterium | reverse complement strand
GAAAATTCTTAAACTTGATGCTGGAAAGCTGATAAAACAGCACAGATTTACCTTCAAAGGCGGTTACTGTTTCCTTAAGATCAATTTTGTCCTTCTCAGTTACGCTTTCGTCTACTACAAGATGAAATACAATGTCTGACTCAACGTTATTGGCGCAAACAGAATACAGCATTACACCTGTTGGCATTACAAAGTTTTTATCTAAACAAGTTACAATGTCCATGTGTAATAATTATATGTGTATCCTCTAACAAATGGCTTATTTGTTATCCCATAGATCGTATGGGAAACTGTAAAGTAGGTCTTGTCTCATTTTTGTCAAGTCTGGTAGAGGAAGAGGCTTCATTGTCAGTGCTTCCTCAAAGGCTTATCTCCTTCTGTATTTCATTCCGGTTATCGTTAAATTCTCTTAATCAGGTGATAATCTCTTCACTATCAGTTTCGAGTCTTTCTTTCATAACGAAAAACAATTTGATTGGTTTTGTGGTGTACAACAACTTTTAAATAGTCATTGTCTTTTGTTCTTACCGAAAACTGCCCCGACGATTGCCTGCCGAGCAAACTGTCCATCGCTTTTATCTTTCTCATATAATCGTTGCCGCCCATTTGAGTAACCACATAGTACACGTCCTTTGGCAGCTTGTCGCGGTACTTTTTGATAAATGCTCTGCCAATCGCGCAGGGACCTTCAACCCAGACAGGCATACCGATAATCACACGGTCATAAGCCTTTAGGTTGATATCTCCCTTTATGGTTAATTTCGGAATGGTACGGTATACGGACACAAAGCAAGCTCCGATATACCCGAAAATACCGCCTCTCCCCTTGCCGTCGGTGTACTCCGCAAGGTCGGCGCCTGTGATAAGGGCGATATTCTCCATAACCTCTTTAGTCTTGTTGGTTCTTGTGTAGTATAAGCAAAGCGTTTTCATAAGAAACTCCCTGAATAATTTATGTATTAAAACTCAGCCGTTGCCCTGCTCAACTTCCTCAATCTCGTCCTGCGAGGCTTCCTTGAGCGAGTAGGTGTCGAACGCCGCTTCTCTGGGAAGCTGTATTTCTATTCTGTCCATTTTCTGTACGATACATTCACCCGAGCTAAGCGTTGCCTTAAAAACATGTCCGCCGAGCGTTCTGTCCTCCGACAGAAAGTGCATATGCCAGCCTGCGGCGTTAATGCCGTCCATATAATCGGGGTAATAAACACAAACAAGCGTTCCGCGAATATTTTCAAAGCTAAAATCCTTCTGCGTTTTTGAGAGAATATCCTTAAGCGAAACGTGCTGTGAGCGGTAAGGTGCGCCTGCGCGCGCGTGAATAACGTTGAACAATCCGTCAATGCGCGCGATGTGAATGCTGTTCAAGCCGAAATCTTCCTCGATTTTTATGGTCAGCTCTGTTTTAATGGCGTCAATATCCTTCATTTCGCCCATCTCAAATTTTCTGCCGTCCTTGACAAAGCCCGAAACCGCGAACGGTACGCCTGCGTCGTCTGCCGTGCGGACAATGCTGCCGTCCTGCTTAGCCTGATAACACACGCCGTCTAAAACTATCATTTCGCCGTCAACGTGTTCAAAGGTTCCCAGTCCGGTATCGCCGTGCTCGAGCAGCTCGTGAACCTTGACAACAGGTCTTGTATAGCCAAGCGCTAACGCCTGTAATGTTGAAACCTGGTAAATTTTACTTGATTTCATTTTTGTTTCCCCCTGAAATTATTCCTCGTTTGTCTCTACCTTTTTAATGGCGTCGCTTACATCCTTTGACAGCTCCATTTTCTGGAACTCCGAGTTATCCGACAGGTACATATCGAAGTCCTGAGTTGCGTCGAACTCCGCCTGAGCTGAATCAAAGGCTAAATCCAAAATATGACCGCCCTTTGTTTTGTCGTCCGAGATAAAGTGGAAGTGCCAGCCCGGGGTGTTCAGTCCGCCCATATAGTCTGGGCAGTAGAGCGCTACGACTGTTCCGGCGATATTATCGTAATTAAACTCCCTTTGGTCGGTGGCAAGCGCCTTGTCAAGGCTCTTGTAAGGTTTTTCCTGCTTGAGCTCGCTGCGCACGTTCATCTTTTTGAACGTGCCGTTGATTTTCACAAAATAAAACAGGTTCTTTCCGTTCTCGTTTACGGTCTTAGTCAGCGACTCCTTCAGGGCGTTGATGTCGTTTGTCTGGGAAAGAGTCGCGGAAAGATCCTTGTCAAAGTAGGTTACGTTAGAAAACGGAACGGTTTCGTTATCATCGGCTTCTTTAACGGTTCCGTCACCGAGAGCCTGATAAACCTTGCCGTCGAGCACAATCATTTCGCCGTTAACGCCCTCAAAGGTGCCGATACCC
>ONPH01000060.1 GCA_900319655.1 uncultured Eubacteriales bacterium | reverse complement strand
TAAGACCCCTTGAAGACTACGAGGTTGATAGGCTGCGTGTGTAAGCATGGTGACATGTTCAGCTTGGCAGTACTAATAGGTCGAGGGCTTGACCACAATCAAGCAAACAAAAGAATACTTTGGTCTAAAGTCAGTATTTACTTCTTTCCCTTTTATCTCTTCTTTGTTCAGTTTTCAGGGTATTTGCCCTTTAACAGAAGCACTATCGAAAGGTAGTGCTTTTATTATTTTTGGTGATGATATGATATGAATTGTATTAAATTACTCGCGCTTGACCTTGACGGAACGGCATTAAAATCAAATAATTCACTTTCGACTGTTGTAAAAAAGGCAATTAAACGCGCTTCGGAAAATGGGATAACTGTTGTCGCGGCGAGCGGCAGACCTTACGGTTCTATGCCCGATTATATATTGAATATGAATGCGTTTAAGTATTTCATTACATCCAACGGCGCAGGAATTTATGATAACAAAAGAAATCGAATTAAATCGGTTCAGCTCAAAGAGAAATCTGTTTTGGAAATTCTTGAATTGACAAAAGATTATGATTTGATTTGGGAAGCTTTTCTCGAAGGAGAAACCTGTACCGACAAGCGTTATTATGACAACCCTCAAAAATATGGCTGTTCAGCGGCTTATGTCGATTATGTCCGCAACTCTCGCGGATATTCGGACGATATGCGCGGATATATTTATAAGACTAGGAACAGGCTTGACAGCATAGAGTTTGTCAGTACTGACGCTGAGCTCAGAAAGACCATTTGGAATATGATTGAAAAATCTGTTTCCGATGTTTATGTTACCTCGTCGTCAACTCACTTTGTCGAGATTATGGACGGACAAGCTACTAAAGCAAACGCTTTAAGGTTCATTTGCGATATGCTTAATGTTTCGCTTGAAAATACCGTCGCTGCCGGTAACGCGGATAATGATGTTGATATGATAGTCGAGGCAGGCTTGGGAGTTGCGGTGAAAAACGCCTGCGGCAACTGTAAAAATAATGCTGATTTGATTGTGAGCTCGAATGACGACGATGGAATTGCAGAATTAATTGATATAATTTTAAAATAAACAGAGGCTGACATCAAAGTCAGCCTCTTTGTAGTTATTCATCATTGTTTTCCGTAAAATCCGCGCCTGTAAGGAAGTCAATGCTCCTTTCGACAGCGTCAACCGAAGTTCCCCAGTCGCCGCCGCGGTTTCGGTAGTCGTACATCGAGATGATGTGCGAAATATCGTTCTTTAGCGAAGCAAGATAATTCTTGGTCAGCTCCGCGGTGTCGGCGTGAAATTCCGCAAGATACTTTGACGGAATACCGCCCTTTGCCATAGCTGCTTCCATAATGAATTTGTAGTGCTTAAGGCAGATAAACGGCTGATCCTTGTACAGCTTGCGGAACTCGCCGCCCTTAACCCACTCGATAAAAACCGTCGCCATCAGGTGGTACATATCGCTTTCAATCCTATCGCAAACGTAGCAGGAATTCAGCACATTTCCGATTGAAGCAAGCGCCTTTTTGTCGGGCTTTGAGTTTGGTTTTTTCGGCATATATTTGTCGGTAATCTCCTGAAGGTGGGTTTCCAAAATCAGCGCGTTCGGAAGCTTTTGTCCGGTCTGCGACATTTGTAGAAAATGACGGCGGCAAAAGCCTTTTTTGTTCGTTTCAATTCTGATATTCGGCTCCATCATAGCGTCGCCGGTTACAAATCCGACGTACTGCTTTTCGAGCATGTTCTCCATTCTGCACGCAGGACAGCCGCACTTAGGAGCAAAAAGGTCGTTAATCGGTATGGTAACAATGGTTTCCTTCATCGCGAAAACCTCCTAAAAATATACTTTAAAATTATTGTATCATATTTTGTCGAAATATGGTATACTGTTTTTTAGAAACGGGTGATTTTTATGAAAAACATTTCTTCGGAAAATTTTATTGTAATTCCAGATGTCCGTGACCTCGATTTGGAGCAAACGCTCGACTGCGGACAGAGCTTTAGATGGGAAAAGCAGAACGACGGCTCGTTTTCGGGAGTTGCTTTCGGAAAATATGTGAATATCAGCCTTGACGGCACGGATATGATAATAAAAAACGCCGCGCCTGAGGATGAAAAAATTTGGCGCGAATACTTTGATTTGGAGCTCGATTATGGAAAAATCCGCGGTGATATCAGCAAGCTTCACCCGGTTTTAGAGGATGCCGCTCGGTACGCTCCGGGTATAAGAATTCTCCGCCAAGAGCCTTATGAGGCGCTGTGCACGTTCATAATCTCGCAGAACAACAACATCAAGCGTATCAAAGGGATTGTCGCGAGATTGTGTGAGAGCTTCGGTGATGAGATTGATGAAGGCGTTTATACCTTCCCGACCGCTGAAAGGCTCGCAGAGCTTACGCCTGACGATTTAGCTCCGCTCAGGGCAGGGTTCAGGAACAGATACATAATTGACTCAGCAAAAAAGGTCGCTTCGGGCGAGGTCGATTTGGAGCTCTGCAAAACCGCGGATTATGAAGCCGCGCGCGCCGAGTTGATGAAGATAACCGGCGTGGGCGTAAAGGTTGCCGACTGCACTTTGCTGTTCGGTATGCACAGGGTAGAGGCGTTTCCGGTTGACGTATGGATGAAGCGCGCGATGGAAAAGCTGTTCCCCGGTATGACCGCGAACGACTTCGGTGAGTACGCCGGAATCGCCCAGCAGTACATTTTCCACTACAGCCGCATGCACCCGGAATTGTTTGAATAATATTTTAAAACAGCTGTCATTCTTTGCTTTCGCATAGGATGACAGTTTTGTGTTGTGCATAATTGCCAAATATGCATGCGGATTTTTGGATTGCGAAAATGTACTAATTATGTTATGATAAAAGTGCCAAGAAAAATGTTTTTCAAAGGAGGTAATTTGTATGAAAAAATCCAGAAAAATCTTAGCAGTTACACTTGCGCTTGTATTGGCTCTGAGTGTAATGGTCGTCGGCGCTTCAACAATAAGTGTAAGCGCGCTTTCAAGAGTATCGGTAACGAGCATTTCGTATAATAAAGACGCTTCGGTTTCGTTGACGTGGACTAAAGACAGCTCTTGCAGTTATTACCAAATCGCGAGGAAAAAGCTCGGAGACAAAGGTTATACCTACACCAATGTCAGCTATTTCAACGGTCAATATTACAATGATAAGAACGTTGTAAGCGGAACGGTCTACTATTATCAGGTGAGGTCGGTTAGTACGCTCAGAAGCGGCACAACCTATGGAGCGTGGAGCAACACCAAGGCGGTTACAACCCTCTACAGACCGACAGTTACAAGCCTTAATGATATGCGTACCAAGCTCAATATTAATTGGAACAAAATCAAGGGCGTTTCTCACTACAAATTAGCCTTTAAGCGGCTTTCCGATAAAGCGTGGAATTACCGTACCGTTAAGAGTACTTACTATAATGTTCCGAACCCGACACTGGAGGAGACCTACGCGGTTCAGGTTTGCCCGATGAACGGTAACATTGCCGGACAATGGTCGGAGGCACGGTACATAACTATAGGATTTGCTTATGTAAAACCGGTTTTTGAAAGTGTTTCACAGGATACGCGTGAGGACGGGTATACAAGCGTTATTTGGTCATATGCGCTTCCCTGCGAGAAGTATTATTTATATGTTCAAAAGGCAGGCGAGGGGTATTGGTCTCATAATATAATTGATGATATAGAGGGTTTTTACAATTATAGTTATACACACCTGCAAAACGGTAACACATATTATTTCCAGGTCAGGGCTTTGGATAAATACGGAAATTGGGGTGCATTTTCAAAAGTATACACATATCGCGCAAAGCAACAGGACGAAAAAAAGGATTTAAGTAAAATGCTTACCTCGCATAAATGGCGTTTCTCGGTTCACGAACAGAGCGATTATATGAAACTGGACTATGAATGGCTGCTCGAGTTCAAAGAGGACGGAACATGGGCGATGGATATGGATAATGCGGTTGATGATAATTCTGCAACCCATACAATGAGAGGAACATGGAGGCTTGACGGCACAGCGCTTACGGTTGAATTTAAGGATGAAGAAATACCGGCATTTAACGAAACAGACCTTCTCGTATTCGCGGATGATATGACCGATGAAAAAATTGAAACAGAAGGCATAGAAGCTATGATTTCTCCGTATCCCGACGACCTTTCGGATGATGAAAGGTTTTGGTACACACCTCAAATAAAGTGGTATGTATCAGACAAGTATTTTTGTTTTCATACAATTATATTTACAGCAGAAAACACAAAATAAAAACAAAGGGTTGGCTTTTGCTTAAGCCAACCCATATTATTTATCATTGATATTGTAAAATCTTCTCGCGTTTTCCGCGGTGATGTCGAGAAGCTCCTGAACGCCCATATTTCTGAGCGAAGCGATTTTTTCCGCAGCAAAAATTATCATTGAACTGTCGCAGCGTTTGCCCCTGAACGGAACAGGCGCCATATACGGAGCATCGGTTTCGAGCAGAAGTCTGTCAATCGGAATTTCCGCCGCGACGTCAACGCTGTGCCGCGCGTTTTTGAAGGTAACAACTCCGCCGAGGCTAATATAACAGCCCAGCTTAACCGCCTCGCGCATTAGCTCGACGCTTCCCGAAAAGCAGTGTACAAGCGCGTTTGGCTTGTACTTTCTGAGAAAATCGAACGTATCTCCGTGCGCTTCGCGGTCGTGAACAACGAGAGGCATTTTCAAATCGAGCGAGAGCTTAATTTGCTCCTCAAAAACCCGCTTTTGCAAATCCTTCGGAATATTCCAGTGATAGTCCAGTCCGGTTTCCCCGATTGCGACAACTTTTTCAAGCTTTGTCAGCTCAGCAATTTGGTCGAGGTAATCGTCCGGCATATCCTCGAGGTTCTCGGGATGAAAACCCACCGCGGCGTAAAAGTAATCGTACTTATCGCAGAGCTTTAGAATTTCTTTTGCCGACTTTAAGTCCACCGCGTTGTTGACAACTCCGCAAACGCCCTTTTGCGGAAGCGATTTAAGAAGCTCGTCGCGGTCGTCGTCGAACCAACCGTCATCATAGTGGGCGTGAGCGTCAAAAGTATTTCGGTAATTCATATCAGCAAATCTGCGAGCCGGCAGGCATACCTTCAATTGTCACAACCTGCAGCTTTTCGCCGTCGGCGGTCTCCTGTACGGCGGAGAGAATCATACCGTGGCTCTCAACTCCGCAAAGCTTAACGGGCTTAAGGTTTGAGACAAAGAGAATCTTCTTGCCTACAAGCTCATCGGGCTGATAGTGCATGGCGATTCCGCTTACGATTGTGCGCTCGCCTGTGCCGTCGAAGATTGTAAATTTGAGGAGCTTTTTGGACTTCTTGACCTTCTCGCACGCGATGACATCGCCTACGCGGATATCGCACTTGTCGAAGTCGTCAATGCCGATTTTCGGAATACTTTCCAAATCGAGCTTCTCCTCAACTTCCTCGATGCTCTGCTCCTTTGCGGCGTTAGCCTGCTGCATTTTGGTCAGCTCTTCCTCAAACTGCTTTGCGTCAATTCTCGCGAACAGCGGAACTGCCTTGTCAAGCTGAGTTCCTGCTTTGTACGCGCCGAATTCCTTAAGGCTTTCGTAATCAGCGCAGTCGCAGTTGATTTGCTTAAGAATTGCCTTATTGGTGTCGGGCATAAACGGCTCAATCAGTACCGCAATATAGCGGATGCTCTCGAGCAGATTATACAGAACCGTGCCGAGGCGCGGCTTGTTTGCTTCATCCTTAGCAAGCGCCCACGGAGCGGTCTCGTCGATATATTTGTTGCAGCGCTTCGCGAGGTTGATAACCGCTTCTACCGCGTCGCTCATATGAAAAATATTAATCGCGTCGTCAACCTTTTTGACGGTGTCAAGGCAGAACTGCTTAAGCTCGTCGTCGAGCGGCTCTGCCGCCGAAGGCTCCTGAACCGTTCCGCCGAAGTATTTGTTGTTCATCGCGACCGTGCGGTTTACAAGGTTGCCGAGGGTGTTTGCAAGGTCAGAGTTAAAGCGCTCAATAATCGTATCGTAGGTGATGGAACCGTCGTTTGCGAACGGCATTTCGCTGAGCAGGTAGTAACGCACAGCGTCAACGCCGATAAGCTTAACGAGCTCGTCCGCGTAGATAACATTGCCGCGGCTCTTGCTCATCTTATCCTCACCGAACAGCAGCCACGGATGGCCGTAAACCTGCTTCGGAAGCGGCTCACCGAGCGCCATGAGCATAATCGGCCAGTAAATAGTGTGGAAGCGCACAATGTCCTTGCCGATAATGTGCGCGTCTGCAGGCCAGTACTTTTTGTACTGCTCCGAGCTTCCGTCGGGGTCGTAGCCGATACCGGTGATATAGTTCGAGAGCGCGTCAATCCAAACATACACAACGTGTTCGGGATCGAAGTCAACGGGAATTCCCCACTTAAAGCTCGTGCGCGATACGCAGAGATCCTGAAGTCCGGGCTTGATAAAGTTGTTGAGCATTTCCTTTTTGCGGCTCTCAGGGTAAATAAAGTCGGGATTTTGCTCGATGTATTCCTCGAGTTGTTTTTGATACTTTGAAAGCTTGAGGAAGTATGCTTCCTCCTTCATCGGCTTAACCTCTCTGCCACAGTCGGGGCACTTGCCGTCTACAAGCTGGCTCTCTGTCCAAAAGCTCTCGCACGGAGTGCAGTATAAGCCCTCGTAGCTTCCCTTGTAAATATCGCCCTGCTCGTAGAGCTTTTTGAAAATCTTTTGAATTACACGCTCGTGATCCGGGTCGGTGGTGCGGATGAATTTGTCGTAGGAAGTGTTGAGAATGTCGCAAATCTCGCGGATTTCGCCGGCAACCTTGTCGACGTATTCCTTGGGAGTACAGCCCTCAGCTTGGGCGTACATCTCTATCTTCTGACCGTGCTCGTCGGTTCCTGTCTGGAAGAACACGTCGTAGCCGAGCATTCGCTTGTAACGCGCGATAGCGTCGGTCAGAACAATCTCATAGCTGTTGCCTATGTGCGGCTTGCGCGAGGTATAGGCAATGGCCGTGGTGATGTAATACGGTTTTTTGTTACACATGAGTAAATCCTCCTTTTTTCAGCAAATGAGCTTACCTATTATTATATCAACTATGCAGACAAATTGCAACTGTCATAAATTTTGCGTGACGGTAATATTTTGCGGTAAAATCCGCATATAATACATTGAAAGCGTAAAGGGAGTGCAAAAAGCCAAAAACCCCTTGACAAAACGCCTGCGGCGTGGTATTATATATAAGCTGTAGACAACAGAATATATCGCGGGATAGAGCAGTTCGGTAGCTCGTCGGGCTCATAACCCGAAGGTCGTTGGTTCAAATCCGGCTCCCGCAACCAAACAAGACGGTTTTTCGA
>ONPH01000061.1 GCA_900319655.1 uncultured Eubacteriales bacterium | reverse complement strand
TCTTCTGGGCTACGACCACATGGAAAAGCTTGAAAAGGTTAGAATGAGAGAAAAAGAGGAGCTTGTTATGGAGCAGCTCGGACTTCCTGCCTCGTCAAGCTACATTGTATCAGATTACGAATAATGAAAAAGCAGCTTAAAAGCTTTGGCTGCGCAATAAAGGGATTTTTCGGCGCAGTGTGCAGCGAAGGGCACCTGCGCTTTCACCTTGTAGCGGCGGTATATGTGTTGGTGTTTTCATCGTTTTATAATTTTACCGCGGCGCAGTGGGCGGTTTTGATTATCCTAATCGCGCTCGTTATCGCGGCGGAGCTTGTTAATACGGCGATAGAGGACACCTGTGACGCTGTTACCACAGAGCAAAACGAGCATATCCGCCGAGCAAAGGATATGGCGGCAGGAGCGGTGCTTGTTTTGTCAATTGCGGCGGCAGCTATTGCGGTGATATTCTTCTGGAATTTGGAAGTAATAAAGAATATTTTCGTGTACTTCTCGCAGAATACCCCTATGCTGATACTTTTGATTATTTCGGCGGTTGTGTCAGTGCTTTTTATTGCGATAAGCCCTGCTAAAATAATTAAAAAATTCAAAAAAGACTGAGAGCATTTTTGCCTTTTACGGCGGAAATGCTTTTATTTTTTGACACGATATGTTATACTATAAACTGGAATATTTTAATTTGAAATAATTTTTTGAAGAGGTAATTATGAATACTAATGATAAATCTGCGTTTGTCGCTATCGTCGGCAAACCGAATGTGGGCAAAAGCTCAATACTCAACAGGCTAATGGGGCAGAAAATCGCGATTGTGTCCTCGAAGCCGCAGACCACGCGCAACCGCATTACGGGCGTGCTGACTAAGGGCGAGTACCAGATTGTTTTCTTCGACACTCCCGGTATGCACAAGCCCAAGAATACACTCGGCAAGTATATGGTTCGCTCGGTTAACGAGAGCGTCGGCGGAGTTGACTGCTGTATGCTCGTGGTTGAGGCAGGCAAGGAGCCGTCTCCTGCGGATTTGAGCCTGATTGAAAAGTTCAAGACGATGGAAATGCCCGCGATTCTCGCGATAAACAAGATTGATATGCTAAAGGAAAAGGATGTGCTGATGAAGCAAATTCTGACCTACTCAAAGCTTTATGATTTTGAGGCGGTCGTACCTGTCAGCGCTCAGGACGGAAGCGGAATTGACGAGCTGTTTGAGGAGCTTAAAAAGCAGGCTTCCGAGGGCGGTCACTTCTTTGACGACGACACCCTTACAGACCAGCCGGAGCGCGTAATTGTCGCTGAGATTATCAGGGAGAAAATCCTGCGCCTATGCGACAAGGAAATCCCCCACGGCACGGCGGTTTTGATTGAGAAGATGAAAACCCGAGACAACGGAATTCTGGATATCGACGCGACGATTTTCTGCGAGCGTGAAACCCACAAGCGCATAATCATCGGCAAAAACGGCGCCATGTTAAAGAAAATCAGCACCTACGCAAGGCAGGACATCGAGAGATTTTTCGATTGCAAGGTATTTTTGCAGACCTGGATTAAGGTCAAAGAGGATTGGCGTAACCGCGCGCAATTGGTGCAGAATTTCGGTTACGACGAACGCAATTTTGATTGATTAAATCAGGAAAAATATTCATTAAATAATCAATTCAAAAATCAAAACACTATTTTGGGAGGTGTTTTGATGGATGAATGGTATATGTGGCAGGTGTTTTTTCAGACGGGCAGCGTGCTCGACTACATCCGCTACAAAAGTATTCAAAGTTCAAAGGACTTGGGCGCCGACACCGTGAGAAGGGAGATTACCGATGAAGTTCCAAACGGACGGACTGATTATCAAAGAACAGAATATCGGTGAGCAGGACAAGCTCGTTTATGCCCTGACAAAATCCCACGGAGTTATCAAGGCGTTTGTACGCGGCGCGAAGAATATCAAAAATCAAAAATGCGCGCCGTCGTCGCTGCTCTCATATTCCCGGCTCACCTTTTACAAAAGCCGGGAAAGCTACATAATCGGTGACGCGCGGATTTTGCGGATATTCTCAAAGCTCCGCGGCGACGTAAAAAAGGCCTGCCTCGCGCAGTATTTTTGCGAGCTTGCGCTTACAATCTGTCCGCGCGAGCAACCGGCGGAGAAGTTTTTGAGCCTTATGCTCAATTCGCTTTACTTAATCTCGGAGGGCAAGCGGAGCGAGGAGCTTGTAAAGCCCTGCTTTGAAATGCGCCTTGCGGCAATGGCAGGTTATCTGCCTGACTTGGTAATGTGCCGTGAATGCGGAGTTTACGCTGCCGAGGAAATGTACTTTTCTCCGCGCACAGGCGAGATTGAGTGTGCTTCCTGCCACGGAATAAAGGCGGATGGAATGGTAAAGCTAAGCGAGGCTGCGCTCACCGCACTGCGCCACACGGTGTATTCCGACGACGACAAGCTGTTTTCCTTTACCCTCAGCGAGGAAGGGCTTAAAATGCTCAACGCCGCGTCGGAAAGCTATTTGCAGTACCGCTTTGAAAAAGAATTCAAAACCCTTAATTTTTACAAGGCTATTACATAGGAAAAGTTATGAACAGACATTACAAAACACTTGAACTAGATAAAATTTTACAGCGTTTATCCGACTTGACAGTGCTCGATTCTGCGCGTGAGGAGGCATTGAAATTAGAGCCTGTCTTTGAGCTTGACAAGGTAAACAAGCGATTAAAGCAGACCGACGACGCGCTTATGCTCAGCGGAAGATTCGGCTCGCCGTCCTTCGGCGGAGCGGTAAGCTGCGCAGGCAGCTTAAGACGCGCTCAGGCAGGCGGCTGTCTTTCAACCTCGGAGCTGCTCAAAATCGCGCGGACTCTACACGTTATCCGCACGGTAAAGGAGTGGCACTCAAAGTTCGCTTCCGTCGAAAATTCGCTCGATATTTATTTCAGCGGACTTGTCTCCAACAAGTTTTTGGAGGATAAAATCACGACCGCGATTATCAGCGAGGATGAAATTTCCGACAAGGCAAGCCCTGCGCTGTCGGATATCCGCAGAAAAATCCGCACCGCGTCATCAAAGGCGCGCGAGGTGCTCGATAAAATCATCCACAGCTCGTCTTACGTAAAATATTTGCAGGAGGCTATCGTCACCCAGCGCGACGGCAGGTATGTTGTGCCTGTCCGCAGCGAGTGCAGGAACAACGTTCCCGGCTTGGTTCACGACACCTCGTCGAGCGGTCAGACCGTGTTTATCGAGCCGATGGGAGTTGTGCAGGCAAACAACGACATCAAGCTTCTTAAAGGCAAGGAGGAGGACGAGATTGAGCGTATCCTCTTTGAGCTGTCCGTGAGCGCAGGCGACTACGCCGACGCGATTATAAAGAGCTACGACAACCTCTGCACATTAAATTTAATCTTTGCAAAGGCGGAGTTTGCCTACAGAATGAGAGCCTCTATGCCGGTTATGAACGACCGCGGAAAAATCAATCTAAAGCAGGCGCGGCATCCGCTTATCGAAAAGGAAAAGGTCGTGCCGATTGACGTAAACCTCGGCAACGAATTTGACACGCTCGTAATCACAGGCCCGAACACCGGCGGTAAAACCGTAACGCTGAAAACAATCGGACTTTTAACGCTGATGGCTATGTGCGGACTTTTGGTGCCGTGCGCCGACAGTAGCGAGCTGAGCGTTTTCCGCAGAGTGCTTGTGGACATTGGCGACGAGCAGAGCATTGAGCAGTCGCTGTCCACCTTCTCGGCTCATATGACGAATATCGTCCAGATAATCAAGCTCGCAAACGCTGGCTCATTGTGCCTGATAGACGAGCTCGGAGCAGGAACCGATCCCGTCGAGGGAGCGGCATTGGCGATTGCAATTCTCGAAAAGCTCCGCTCAAAGGGAGCGAAAATCGCTTCAACCACCCACTACGCCGAGCTTAAGGAATTCGCGCTTAGAACCGACGGAGTAGAAAACGGCTGCTGCGAGTTCGACGTCGCCACATTAAAGCCGACCTACCGTCTGCTTATCGGCGTGCCCGGCAAGAGCAATGCGTTTGCTATATCGCGCAGGCTCGGCTTGGGAGAGGACGTTGTAGAACGCGCAAACGAGCTTGTTTCCACCGAGAGCAGGCAGTTTGAGGACGTGGTCGAAAAGCTCGAAAAGCGCCGCCAGGGGCTTGAAAAACAGCTTGAAAACGCCAACCGCCTGACCGCAAAGGCGAATACCGAAAAGCAAAAGGCTGAAAATGAGCTCAGAAAGGCAAAGCTCGACGCCGAGCGCGAGATTGAACGCGCAAAGCAGGAGGCTCAGCGCATTGTATCATCAACACGCGCAAGGGCGGACGCGCTTGTCGAGGAGCTCGAAAAGGCGCGCAGGGAAAAGGAGCTTTCCGCAGAACAGCGCTCAAAGCTCAGGCGCGACATCAACCAAATGGAAGCCGGAGCAGACCCGATAAAGCTCAAAAATATACCCGATGAAGAATACAAGCTGCCCCGTCCGCTTAAGGTCGGTGACGAGGTGCTGATTTACGATATCGACAAAAACGCGACGGTGCTCGCGCCGCCGAACAAGGACGGCGTTGTGCTCGTTCAGGCAGGAATAATCAAGACGAGGGTTGACATCAAAAATCTACGGCTCTTAAAGTCAAAGGTTAAGCCTCCTGCGGCAAAGCTGACTACCACGCGCAGTATGCCCAGCCGAATGGACGCGCGTCCCGAAACCGAGGTTGACGTTCGCGGACTGACCGCGTTTGAGGCAACCGGGGTTGTCGATAAGGCGATTGACAACGCCGTGCTGTCGGGAATAAACAAGCTGACCATTATCCACGGCAAGGGCACGGGCGTGCTCAGACGCGAGATAAACAGATTTTTACGCTCAAATAAAGCCGTTAAATCACAGCGCCTCGGAACCTTCGGTGAAGGCGAGGACGGCGTAACTATTGTAGAACTGCGTTAAAGCAGTTCTACAATGAATAATGAAGAATGAATATTGAATAATGAATAATTGAGGGCGGGCGCTGCCCGCACCCGAATTTATAAGGAATAAAGTATGAAAAAACAATTTTTGGAAACAGGCAGAATTGTCGGCACACACGGAATAAAAGGCGAGGTAAGAATCGAGCCGTGGTGCGACTCGCCGCAGTTTTTATGCGCGTTCAAAAAGCTCTACCTCGACGAAAAGGGAGAGACGTTTTTTGAGGTAAAATCCCGTCCGCATAAAAATATAGTTCTTGCAAAAATCAAGGGTGTTGAGACCATCGACCAAGCCGAAAGACTTCGCGGAAAAATCGTTTATATCAACCGTGATGACATCACTCTCGGCGAGGGCGTGGAGTTCGTGCAGGATTTAATCGGCGCAAGGGTGATTGACGCGGACAACGATAAGGAATACGGAACCCTCACCGACGTGTTGCGCACAGGCGCGAACGACGTGTACGAGATTACCGACGCCGACGGCAAAAAGTACCTCGCGCCCGTTATCGACGACGTTATCATCGAGAAGAACACCGACGAGGGCTATGTGCTTATCCGCCCGATGAAAGGAATTTTTGACGATGAGGATTGATATAATCACGCTTTTTCCCGAGATGTTCGAGCCGGTTTTTAACGACAGCATTATCGGCAGAGCGCAAAAAAGCGGAGAAATCAGCATCCACACCCACCAGCTCCGCGACTTTGCTTTTGACAAGCACAGGCGCGTTGACGACACGCCCTACGGCGGTGGTATGGGTATGCTGATGAAGGCTGAGCCGATTGCGCTTTGCTTTGAGGAAATTTGCCGTCAGACAGGCGAACGTCCGCACTTTGTGTATATGTCGCCGCAGGGAAAAACGCTTAACCAGCAAAGACTCAAGGAGCTTGCGGATATAAAGAACATCTGCGTGCTCTGCGGTCATTACGAGGGCGTAGACCAGCGCCTGCTCGACAGCTTTATTGACGAGGAAATTTCTATCGGAGATTACGTGCTCACAGGCGGAGAAATCCCTGCGATGGTGTTCTGCGACGCATTGTGCAGAATGGTGCCCGGAGTGCTCACAAACAACGAGTGCTTTACCGAGGAAAGCCACTACAACGGCCTGCTCGAATACCCTCAGTACACAAAGCCCTCCGAATGGCGCGGAATTGAGGTTCCCAACGTTCTTCTCAGCGGTCACCACGCAAATATTGAGAAGTGGAGAAAAGAAAAAAGTCTTGAAGTTACCGCCCAAAAACGCCCCGATTTGCTTAAAAACAAGGGCGTGCTTTAACGCGGTAAAACACAGTCTTTTGTTATACTTTAACAAAAATGCAGGGTTATCTTGCTATATGTTGATTTAATACTGTTTATTATTACATAATTTGTTGTAAAAGTGCACAATAAACGCACTCGATTTTCTACATCGGGTGAATATTAATACGAAATTAAATTAATCGTATTGACCTTGCAAAAGTTTTTGATTATAATATGTAATAATCGAGGCATAAATAAGGATAATTAAGTTATCGATATTAACTTTGAAGAGAAGAGGGTATCAATTATGTACGTTAAGGAAGTATTAGTTCAAAACAAGGCAGGCTTACATGCACGTCCCGCAACTTTCTTTATTCAGAAGGCCAACGAATACAAGGCTACTATCTGGGTAGAAAAAGAGGAGCGCCGTGTTAACGCCAAGAGCCTTTTGGGCGTTCTTTCGCTCGGCATTATCGGCGGTACAACAATCAAGATTATCGCTGACGGTTCTGACGAAACAGAGGCTGTTGAAGGTCTTGCAGAGCTTGTTGAGTCAGGCTTTGCCGAGTAATTTGTGTTGAACATTTAGCATTAAGGGCGGATTATATCCGCCCTGTTTTTTCTGTATAGAAAAATCCGCAAAAAAGAATTTGTGTAAAGGCAGGTGATATTATGAACCCGAAAATGAGCGAGCTCAGGAAAAAGGCTATGGCTTTGCCCTTGTTGCCCGGCGTGTACATTATGCACGGCAAGGGCGGAGAGATAATCTACATCGGCAAGGCAAAGGCGCTCAAAAACCGCGTCAGCCAGTACTTCGGCTCACAGAACAACCATCCCGAAAAGGTTCGCCGTATGGTCGACAACGTCGATCACTTCGAGTACATTATCACCGACAGCGAGTTTGAAGCGCTCATCCTTGAATGTAGTCTTATCAAACAGCACACGCCTAAGTACAACATTCTTTTGAAGGACGACAAGGGCTACAGCTATATCCGCGTA
>ONPH01000062.1 GCA_900319655.1 uncultured Eubacteriales bacterium | reverse complement strand
CTCGCAAAGAAGTACAAGCTCGACGTATATGCCAGCAAGGGTACGATGGACGCGCTGATTAACAGTCATAAGGTCGAGAGCGAAACAAAGCTTCACATCATCGAGCGCGAAGCGGTTGTCGGAGATATTCTCGTCAACCGTATTGACACACCGCACGACGCGGCTGAAAGCTGCTGTTACAGAGTGATTTCTCCCGACGGAAAGTCGGCGCTAATCGCAACCGATATGGGCTATATGACCGACGGCGTCCGTGCCGCGGCGGCTATGAGCGACTTTGCGGTGATTGAGTCAAACCACGACATCGAAATGCTAAAGACAGGGCCGTATCCATATCCCTTAAAGCGCAGGATTTTGTCCGACAGGGGACATCTCTCTAACGAAGCCTGCGCCGTGGAGCTTGCGGAGCTGGTAAAGGGCGGAACGCTCAGGCTTATGCTCGGACACCTCAGCGAGCAAAACAATACCCCGGGAATTGCAATCCGCACCTCGGCGGCGGAGCTTGAACGCGCAGGGTTGAAGTACAACAGCGACTACACGCTTGACGTAGCGCCTGCGGAAGCAACAGTAAAGAGCGTGATTTTTTAATGCTTAAAATCAACATAATTTGTATCGGAAAAATCAAGGAAAAATACTTTACCGACGCTGTAGGCGAGTACGCAAAACGGCTGACTGCGTTCTGTAAATTTTCGGTTGTCGAGCTTAACGAGGAGCGTATCAGGAGCAACACGCCGAATGAGGCGCAAATCGCCGAGGTTATTGAAGCCGAGGGCAGGAGAATTCTGCAAAAAATCGGCGCCTCGGATTACGTAGCCGCAATGTGCATTGAGGGCAAGCTGCTCTCGAGCGAGGAGCTCTCCGAAACGCTCGACAAGGCGGCTCTCAGCGGAAAAAGCACTGTTGACTTTATAATCGGCGGCAGCTACGGCCTGAGCGATGAGGTAAAAAGACGTGCGGATTTGCGCCTGTCAATGAGTAAGATGACCTTTCCCCACCAACTCGCGAGGGTTATTTTAAGCGAGCAAATCTACCGCGCGTTCGAAATCTCGACGAACGGAAAATACCACAAGTAGAGTTAAGAGTTGAGAGTTTAGAGTTTAATTTTTTAAATCTATTCGTTATATTGTAGTGGCAAGGCTTGCCCTTGCCTATAACGTTTGTGGTAGCAGCTATTATATTAAAGAGAGCTAAACTTATCCAAACACTCTGCACTATTTAAATTCGGAGCGAAGCGACCCTTAACTAAACTCTAAACATTAAACTCTTTATGAATCGAAGTGAAATAAATGGCTTTAGATGGAATTTATTTACGTCATATTAAAAATGAAATAGAGAAAGAATCGCTCGGCGCGAGGGTTAACCAAATTTACCAGCCCAACCGCGACGAGCTTGTTTTGGTTCTGCGCACCTACGGCGGAGCAAAAAAGCTCCTGCTTTCGGCAAGGGCAAATTCTCCGAGGGTGAATTTTTGCGAAAAAACTCCCGAAAATCCTGCGCAGCCGCCTATGTTCTGTATGCTTATGCGCAAGCGCCTCGGCGGCGGAAAGCTGGTTGCGGTGCGCCAGCTCGACTGCGACAGAGTTTTATTTTTGGATTTTGAATGCGTAAACGAGCTCGGTGACGTCGTAGGGCTCACAATCGTCTGCGAAATTATGGGAATGTACAGCAACATCATCCTCGTAAACCGCGACACGGGCGTGATTGTCGACGCGCTGAAAAGGGTTGATTTGACCGTAAGCAGCAAGCGCTTTGTACTGCCGAATATCAAGTACGAGCTGCCCGATTCGCAGGATAAGCTCAATATTTTGGAAAGTACGCCCGAGGAAATCGCTCAGAGAATAAAAAACCTGCCTGCGGAAATGCCGCTTAACAGGGCGGTTTTGAGTTCGGTTCAGGGTATTTCTCCTGTTATCAGCCGCGAAATTGAGTATCGCGTGTGCGAGGGCGCGACAAACCGCCTTGACGGCGAGCTGTACGCCAAGCTGATTGACGAGCTTGCGGAGCTTAAAAATATCACGGAAAACTGCCTCGGCAAGCCGAACATCGTCTACCGTGAGGATAAAAAGCCGATGGATATTTCTTTTTTAGAAATAAAGCAGTACGGCAATTTCCTGCGCGTTGAACAGCAGGAAGGCTTCAACGCCGCGGTCGATTATTTTTACGACGAACGCGACACGCGCGACAGAATGAGGGTAAAAACCCAGAGCCTTAACAAATTGCTTGTTAATTTGCGCGACCGCACCGCAAGGAAGCTTCAAAAGCAGCAGACCGAGCTTGCGCGCTGCGCCGACCGCGAACAGCTCAGAATACGCGGCGATTTGCTACAGGCAAACCTTTACCGCATTGAGCGCGGAGCACAGTTTGCCGACGTGGAAAATTACTACGACCCCGAGGGCAAAACCCTGCGCATTACGCTGAATCCGGCAATGTCGCCTGCCGCGAACGCGCAGAAGTACTACAAGGAATATCAAAAGGAAAAGAACGCAGAAATTTACTTGGCGGAGCAGATAGAAAAGGGCACGGCGGAGCTTGAATACTTCGAGTCCGTCATCGACGAGGTCAGCAGGGCGCAGACCGAACGCGAGCTTTCGCAAATCCGCGAGGAGCTCGAACAGCAGGGATATCTGCGCAAGCCAAGCGGAAAACGCCCGAAGCAGTCGGCGCTTCCGTTTTTGGAGTTTGAATCAACCGATGGTTTTAAAATCCTTGTGGGCAGGAACAACCTGCAAAATGATAAGCTCACGCTTAAAACCGCCGCTAAAAACGATATGTGGCTCCACACCAAGGACATCCACGGCTCGCACGTAATCATCCGCGCCGACGGCAGGGAGATAAGCGACGAGGCGATTATGCAGGCGGCGTCGCTCGCAGCGTACCACAGCAAGGCGCAAAACAGCAGCAAAGTCCCCGTCGACTTCACGCTCGTAAAGCACGTCAGCAAGCCAAACGGCGCAAAGCCCGGCATGGTAATCTACGTAAACAACCGCACGGTGTACGTCACGCCGAAGGAAAGCATTGAGTAAAATATAAGAATTTTCGGCAGTCCTCACGGCTGCCGTTTATTATATTGTTCTCCAATCAGTAATTATACTAATACCTAATAAAAAGCAGCCAATCTTTGCGGTCTATTTTCCGCAATACTGCGTTGTCGTCCTTGCAAGGCGCCAGCCTTGCCGCGTCCTCCGCCTTGTCTTGCGAAAAATATCCTCGCAAAATATAAGTCTACTTTCTATCAGGAATTAGTATTAAACTCTAAACTCTCAACTCTAGCTGACGCATGGGTGTTGTTACCCAAATCAAAGATTTGGACAACACCTCAAAACTCTAATAAAACTCTTTACATTTTATGCCGTTTGATGTATAATATAATTTAATCGTGAATATGGGTTATTAGCATTTTTACGAAGAAAAAACACAAGGAGGGACAAACAGCATGATTAGCGGTGCCGAAATAATGGTAAAATGTCTGGAAGCAGAGGGCGTTGAGGTCGTCTTTGGCTATCCCGGCGCTACTATTTGCCCCTTTTACGATAAAATATACGATTCGCAGATTAAGCACATTTTGGTTCGTCAGGAGCAGAACGCGGCTCATATGGCGAGCGGCTACGCAAGGTGCAGCAACAAGCCCGGCGTATGCGTCGCAACCTCGGGCCCGGGCGCTACAAACCTGATTACGGGTATCGCCACGGCGTATACCGACTCTATTCCGCTTATCGCGATTACCGGACAGGTTCGCAGCGATCTTCTCGGCAGAGACGTTTTTCAGGAGGCGGACATCACCGGCGCGTGCGAGCCGTTTGTAAAACACAGTTACATTGTTAAAAAGACCGAGGATTTGCCGAGGGTATTTAAAGAGGCGTTTTACATCGCATCTACCGGACGTAAAGGCCCTGTTTTGATTGATATTCCCATGGATATTCAGATTAACGAGCTCGAGTCCTTTGAGTACCCCGAAAGCGTAAACATAATCGGCTACAAGCCCAACACAAAAGGTCATACAATTCAGGTAAGGCGAGCTGTTGAGGCTATAAAGAACAGCAAACGCCCCGTTATTGTTTCGGGCGGCGGAGTGCTGCTCTCGGGCGTTAAGCCCAAATTCAGAAAATTTGCGGAGAAAACCTCTATTCCCGTAATTTCAACGATGATGGGAATCGGCGTAATGCCCAGCGAGCACGAGCTTTACCTCGGTATGCTCGGAACTCACGGCAAGACCGTCGCAAACCGCGCACTTCACGACGCGGACTTGGTTATTGTTTGCGGCGCAAGGCTCGGCGACAGAGCGGTTGCCTCTCCGCACCAGATGAGCGAAAACACGCTTGTGATTCATATCGACATCGACCCGGCTGAAATCGGCAAAAACGTTAAGACCGAAATCCCGATTGTAGGCGATATGAAGAACGTTATGAATATGCTGATTGAAAATATCGGTGATTACGTTGTTCCCAACCAGTGGCAGGAGACTGTCAAGACCTGGAAAAAGGACTTCCTCAGGGTTCCGCCCGTGTTCGACGGCTTTGTTGAGCCGAGAACGCTTATCGCCCACCTGAGCTCAATGCTCCGCTCAAAAGCGATTCTTGTTGCCGACGTCGGACAAAACCAGATTTGGTGCGCAAATAACTTCAGAATTCGCGACGGCAGGTTCTTAACCACAGGCGGTATGGGCACGATGGGTTATTCAATCCCGGCGGCTGTCGGCGCGAGCATGAACGAGCTTGCTACAATCAGAGGCAACGACCTTGGCATTAAGATTATCATTATGCGCAATCACAGGCTCGGCATGGTGCGCGAGCTTCAGGATAACTACTACGACTGCCGTCATTCGGAAACGGTGCTCCAGGGCGATCCCGATTTTCTTAAAATCGCGGAGGCTTACGGAATCGACCACGCCGAGGTAAGCTCCAACGCCGAGGCTGAGGAGATTTTGAAGGACGTTGTAAAGTCGGACAAGCCGTTTATTCTGGTGTGCAACGTTTATCCCGACACACCGTCGATATGAGTTGATGTAAAGGAGCGATAAAATGCAGTATACTTTGTCAATTCTTGTAGAAAACCAAGCCGGCGTGCTCTCGAAAATTTCGGGACTTTTCTCGCGCAGAGGCTTCAACATCGACTCCTTGGCGGTAGGCGTGACCAACGACCCGAGGGTGTCGAGAATAACCATCGTCGCAAACGGCGACGAATATGTGATTGAACAGCTCGAAAAACAGCTTAACAAGGTGATTCCCGTTATCAAGGTAAAAAGGCTTAACGACGGCGACTTTATCAGCCGCGAGCTTATCCTGATCAAGGTTCACTGCGCGGCTTCAAAGCGTGCGGAAATTATCAAAACCGCCGAGATTATGCAGGCGAAAATCGTTGACGTTGCGCCGAGCTGCGTTACCGTTGAGTACTGCGAGACCGCGGGCAGGGTAGAGACGCTTATTGATTTGCTCAGGCCCTACGGAATTCGTGAGATTGTAAGAACAGGCACAGTCGCAATAGACAAAGGCAACACGGCGGTATCTGTTTAACATATTTTTATAAATCATTTTATTGGAGGAATAAAAATGAAAGACTACAGAGAAAACATGAAGGCACCAATTTATTATCAGTCCGATTGTAACCTTGCGCTTTTAGAGGGCAAGACAATCGCGATTATCGGCTACGGCAGCCAGGGTCACGCTCACGCGCTCAACCTTAAGGAATCAGGCTGTCACGTAATCATCGGTCTGTACAAGGGCAGTAAGTCTTGGGCAAGAGCCGAGGAGCAGGGTTTTGAGGTTTACACAGCTGCCGAGGCAGCCAAGAAGGCTGACATCATTATGATTCTCATTAACGACGAGAAGCAGGCTGCTATGTACAAGAAGGACATCGAGCCCAACCTCGAGGCAGGCAATATGCTTATGTTCGCTCACGGCTTCGCAATCCACTTCGGTCAGATCGTTCCTCCCGCGGACGTTGACGTTACAATGATTGCGCCTAAGGGACCCGGACACACTGTTCGTTCAGAGTATCAGGTTGGCAAGGGCGTTCCCTGCCTTGTTGCTGTTTATCAGGACGCTACAGGTCAGGCTAAGGATAAGGCTTTGGCTTACGCTCTCGGTATCGGCGGCGCAAGAGCAGGCGTTCTCGAGACCACATTCAAGACCGAGACTGAGACCGACCTCTTCGGTGAGCAGGCTGTTCTTTGCGGCGGTGTTTGCGCACTTATGCAGGCAGGCTTTGAGACTCTCTGCGAGGCTGGTTACGATCCCAGAAACGCTTACTTTGAGTGCATCCACGAGATGAAGCTCATCGTTGACCTTATCTATCAGTCGGGCTTTGCAGGTATGAGATATTCGATCTCAAACACCGCTGAGTATGGCGACTACATCACAGGTCCCAAGATCATCACAGAGGATACCAAGAAGGCTATGAGAAAGATTCTCGACGATATTCAGGATGGTTCATTCGCTAAGGACTTCCTGCTCGATATGTCACCCGCAGGCGGTCAGGCTCACTTCCGCGCTATGAGAAAGAACGCTGCCGAGGCTCCTGCTGAGAAAATCGGTGAGGAAGTTAGAAAACTCTACAGCTGGTCTGACGAGGATAAGCTCATCAATAACTAATTTTTAGAGTTAAGAGTTTAGAGTTAAGAGTTTAATGATTTTCTCTTTTAACGTTTAACTTAAATCAGAGGCTCCCTTAACGCTTTGGCTTCGAGGGAGCCTTTTTTGTAAAAAAGGTGAAAATATGGAAAACAAACTTTTGCAGCGCATTAACGAGCTTGCCAAAAAGAAAAAGACTGTTGGACTTACCGCCGACGAATTGGCAGAGCAGAAAAAGCTGTATAAAATTTACCTCGATGAAATCCGCACCCAGTTCGACAAAACGCTCGACAACGTAAGTGTAAAGAACAAGGACGGCAGCGTAGTTCCGTTTAAGGACGCATTTAATACTAAACTCAAATAAAAAACAGACAATCTTTGCGGTCTGATTTTCGCAATACTTTGTTGTCATCCTTGCAAGGCGTCAGCCTTGCGGCGTCTTTCGCCTCGTCTTGCAAAAATCATCCTCGCAAATTTTTGTCCGCTTTTTATCTGAGATTAGTATAAAAAGAAGAAGTGAGCAGTTATTTTGCTCACTTCTTTTTAGTTATCAGTACTTTTTCTTTAGCAGCCTTGCCGAGATTAAAACACAGATTACGCATACGCCGGTGTCTGCGATTACCGACATCCAAATTGCCGCAAGTCCGAGGCAGGCGAGGATTATTACAAGCGCCTTTACCGCGAGCGCGAAGAGGATGTTGCCCTTGATTGTGCGCATTACCGAACGCGCGATTTTTACCGCCTTAGGCAGCTGAGTGAGGTTGCCGGAGGACAGAACCATATCGCTCGATTCAATCGCCGCCTCGCTGCCGAGCCCCATCGCAGCTCCGCAGTTGCTCGCGCTTAGCACAGGCGCGTCGTTTATGCCGTCGCCAACAAAGCAGACCGTGTGGCCTTCGCGCTTCAAATCGTTTATAATTTCAAGCTTTTTGTCGGGTAGCAGCTCGGAGTGGTAGGTGTCGATTCCGAGCTTTTTAGCCACGCTGTGCGCGGCGGATTTTTTATCTCCCGTCAGCATAACCGTCTTGGCAATACCGAGCTTTTTGAGCTTGGAAATTACGCTCTTTGACTCCTCTCTGACGGTGTCGCTGAGCTCAATCGCGCCGATAAGCTCGCCGTAATATACCAAATATACCGCAGGTCTGTCCTTTAGCTCGTCGGGTACGGATTCGCTCAACAGCCGCTTGTTGCCGCAGGCAAGCTCCTTGCCGTTGTATTTTGCGAATGTTCCGCGGCCTGCAATTTCCTTATAGTCGCTCAAGCCCTTTACAGAGGTTTGAGCGCTTTGCTTTATAGCCTCGGCAATCGGGTGAACAGAGTATTTTTCGCACGCTGCCGCGAGGGATAAAACCTCGTCCTCGCCGTAGCTTCCGTAGGTGTAAACCCGGCTGACGGTTAGCTCGCCCTTGGTGAGAGTTCCCGTTTTGTCAAAGGCGAAAACATCCGCCTTAGCGAGAGCTTCAAGGTAGTTGCCGCCCTTAATCAGCACGCCATTTGCCGAAGCCGCGCCGATTCCCGAGTAGTAGGAGAGGGGAACGGAAATTACAATCGCGCAGGGGCAGGACGCCACGAGAACAACGAGGGCGTTGTAAATCCACTGGCTAAAGCTGCCCATTCCGAACAGCGGCGGAAGTACCGCGATTAACAGCGCGAGCCCGATTACAACGGGGGTGTATACAGCGGCAAAGCGCGAAATAAACTTTTCCTGCTTGCCTTTGTTAGCCGCCGCGTCCTCAACAAGGCTGAGAATTCGCGCCGCGGTGCTCTGCGAAAATTCCTTGGTGGTTTCAATTTTGATAAGTCCGTCGCCGTTTATGCCGCCGCTGAGCACCTCGGAGTATTCCGCAACGTTTTCGGGCAGGCTTTCGCCTGTGAGAGCGGAGTTGTCAACGGTGGAAATTCCGTCAACGATTATGCCGTCGAGCGGTATCCTTTCGTGCGGCTTAACGGTTATGATAGAGCCGACCTTTACGCTCTCGGCAGGGACGGTTTTTTCCTCGCCGTCGAGGTAGAGCGTTGCGGTGTCGGGACGGATTTGGCTTAGCTGCTCAATGCTCTTGCGCGATTTGTCAACAGCATAGTCCTCAATCAGCTCACCGATGGTGAACAGCAGCGTTACCATCGCGCCTTCGACGTACTCGCCGAGAATAAACGCCGCGATAACCGCAACCATCATCAAAACGGTTTCCTCAATTCTGAATTTGAGCAGGTTTTTAATGCCCTTTACAAAGACCTTCCAGCCTGCGAGCAGCGTTGCCGCCGCGCTCAGTCCGAGAATGATGTATTTCGTGAGCGGAGTTTTGAAAAACAAATCGGTTATCAGCGCCGCAATTCCGAGGATAATGCCGATAATCAGCAGGATTTTTTCGACTTTTGACGGGGTGTCGCCATCGGATTTTTCGTTGTTGTCCTTAACGGTCACGCCGTCCTCGATATCGTCGCAAATCTGCTGAATTTCGGGCAGCGGATTTTTCTTCTCGCTCTCAAAGTTCAGCTTTTTGGTCGCGAAGTTAAAGCTAACGCTGTCAAAACCGTCTGTCTCAGAGATTTTAGTTTCTATTTTCTGCGCGCAGTGGGCGCAGTTGAGATTTTCAAGAGTGTAGCTGTACTTCATAATATCACTCCAAAACGTGGTCGAGTCCCATCTCGATTATCTTTTTAACGTGGTCGTCGTCGAGCGAGTAGTAAATCTGCTTGCCGTCGCGCCTTGCGCGCGCAAGCTTGTTGTCGCGGAGAATTCTCAGCTGGTGCGAGATTGTGCTCTGCTCCATTCCGAGCGTTTCGGCAATTGTTTGAACATTCGCCTCACCCTCGGACAGCGTGTACATTATCCTAAGCCTTGTTGAGTCTCCGAAAACCTTGAACAAATCAGCGAGGTCAAACAAAACCTCATTGTCGGGCAGGCTCGCATTTTTGTTATCCATTTATATCACCCTAATCAATTTTATACCTGTTCATATGAATAAATGCTCATATGTTAATTTGAGTATACCACTTATATAATCGCTTGTCAATATAAATAGAATATTTAAAAGCAAAAACCTGCCGCGGCAGTGCCGTGACAGGTGATATATTAATTTTGCTGATTTCCGATTTTTCTGAAACGCTGATATCTTTTCTCGGTCAGTTCTTCGTCGCTGAGCGCGAGGTTTTTCTCAAAGGTACGGCTGACAAGGAGCTTTAAGCTCTCGAACATCGCCTTGTCCTCAGCCTTGGGCTGACGGATAATACGCTCGATTACGCCGAAGCCGAACAAATCCTGAGCGGTCATTTTTAGCGCCTCTGCTGCCTCGGGCGCTTTTGCGCTGTCCTTCCAGAGGATTGACGCGCAGCCCTCGGGCGAGATAACCGAGTAAACCGAGTTTTCGAGCATCCAAACCTCGTCGGCAACCGCCAGCGCAAGCGCGCCGCCGCTGCCGCCCTCACCGATCAAGATGGTGAGTATCGGGGTTTTGAGCGCCATCATTTCCATCAGGTTTTCGGCAATAGCCTGTCCCTGACCGCGTTCCTCAGCGCCGATTCCCGGGTAAGCGCCGCTTGTGTCAACCAAGCAGAGCACCGGACGGCGGAACTTTTCCGCCTGCTTCATCAGCCTGAGCGCCTTGCGGTAGCCCTCGGGATGAGCCTGACCGAAGTTGCGCTCCATTCTCTCCTTGGTGTTTCTTCCCTTTTCAATTCCGATTACGGTCACCGGAGTGTCGTAGAGCATTCCGAGACCTGCGACAATCGCCTTGTCGTCGGAGTATCTTCTGTCGCCGTGCAGCTCAATAAAGCTGTCGCCAAACATATTCGCAATATAGTCAACCGCCGTCAGCTTGTTGGCGTCGCGTGCGGCCATGACCTTTTCGTAGGCGGTGTTTGTCTGTGCGGTTTTCTCAGCCATTATTCCGCCTCCTTATAGCCGTGCATTTTAAGCAGCTTTGATATCGTCTTTTTGAGCTTTCCGCGCGTTACAACCGCGTCGATAAAGCCCTTTTGCATTACAAATTCGGACGTCTGGAAGTCCCTGGGCAGCTTTTGGCGCATTGTCTGCTCAATTACGCGAGGTCCCGCGAACGCTACAAGGGCGTTCGGCTCAGCGATAATGATATCGCCTTCCATCGCAAACGACGCCGTTACGCCGCCCGTGGTGGGGTCGGTGAGTACGGTGATGTACAAAAGTCCTGCGTCGCTGTGGCGTTTAACCGCGCCTGAAGTCTTTGCCATCTGCATAAGCGACAAAATACCCTCCTGCATACGCGCTCCGCCCGAAACGGTGCAGACTACAATCGGCAGTCTGTTGTCGGTGGCGTACTCAAACGCGCGTGTGATTTTTTCACCCGTGACCGTGCCCATACTGCCCATCATAAACTCGGCGTCCATAACGCAGAGCTCGGTTTTGATTCCGCCTATTTTACATTCGCCGCAAATCACGGATTCATTTGACTTTTTCTTTGCTTTCTCGAGCTTTTTATCGTAGCCCGGGAATTCGAGAATATTTTTACTTGTGAGCTCTCCGTCCTGCTCCTTAAAGGTGTGCTTGTCAGCGAGCAGGGCAATTCTCTGTCTTGCGCTTACGCGGAAGTGGTGGTCGCAGTGCGTGCAAACGTGCAGGTTCTCCTCCATATCGGTAGTGAGGAGCATGGTGTTGCAGTTGGGGCACTTTATCCACATTTCCTCGGGCACAAACGGCACATTCTGCTGCTTTTCTGCCGAGGCTTCAAGCTCGTTTTTTGGTTTTACAAAGGCAAACAAATCCATAATTTGTCCTTTCAATATGTGAATTACTTGTTGTTGTTACGTCTTTCCTCAAAGCCTGCCATAAAGTCGGTGGTGTATTCTCCGCTCACAAACTGCTCATCCGAGAGGATTTCAGCGAGTACGTCGCGGTTGATTTCAATTCCGTCGATTGTCAGCTCCGAAAGAGCCATTTTCATCTTTCTGATTGCCTCGGCGCGGGTACGAGCCTGAACAATCAGCTTGCCTATCATCGAGTCGTAGTACGGCGGCACCATATAGTCCTGATAAATCGCGGTGTCAAAGCGTACAAACGAGCCGCCGGGAGTGTGCAGACGCTTGATAACGCCGCAGCTCGGTCGGTAGTTTTTGTCGGGATTTTCAGCGTTGATACGGCACTCAATAACGTTGCCGTGGGTGAAAATGCTGTCCTGAGTTCTGGTGAGCCTTGCGCCTGCGGCAATTCTGATTTGCCACTGAACGATGTCGAGACCTGTTACCATCTCGGTAACGCCGTGCTCAACCTGCAGACGTGTGTTCATCTCCATAAAGTAGAAGTTATTGTTTTTGTCGAGCAA
>ONPH01000068.1 GCA_900319655.1 uncultured Eubacteriales bacterium | reverse complement strand
TCGCTTTTCGTTTTAAAAGTTAATTTTTAACCTGCGCAAATAACAGTTAAATCGCCTTTGGTAGAAGCTATCGCGCTGTAGGACTTGTCGCCTACCTTAACGGTGAAGCTGTCCTTTTTGAGGTCGTCGGCTGAAATTCCGAGATCCTCGAGCTTGCCCTCTGCCTTAACGTCTTCGAGCGTTGAGCTGAGCACTGCGCCGTCCTTAATTACAACAGCGTTTGCTCCGCAGAGCTTAGCGAGGTCTGTGCCGGTAACTGCGGCGTAGTCCTTGGTGTTATAGCCGATTACAACAGCGCCGTCGGCGTCCTTGCGTCTAACGCCTGCGAGAACCGCGTATGTGCCGTCCTCTGCGTTGTAAACCGGATCGGTCATATACTTTTCGGATACTCCCTTAACAACCTTGTTAAATACAGCCTTGTCCTTGGAGTCCTTAATCTTTCCGCTCTCTGCTCCCTCGGGATAGCAAGCTACGATGTCGCCCTTTTCATTGGTGACGGTAATGCTTGTGAGGAACAGGTTTCTCGCAACCTGCTGCAAATCCTCGGCGGAGATGTCCGGCTTGAACAGCATAGCCGCTGTGCCGCCCTTGGCGTATGCCTGATCCGAAAATTCAAATTCAGCCGCCTTTGAGTTTGAGTTGAAGTCGGAAATAACCTTTGTCGCGTAGTCTTTGTTTGCGTTGAGCGTAGAATTGCCCGAGCCTGAGGCTGAGCAAGCGCTCATTGTAGCCGCAATCATCAAAGCCGCCGCCGACGCGGATATTACGGATAAAAGTTTTTTGTGTTTCATAGTCACGTTCCTTTCCTAAATATAATTATACATCTATATTTTAGCATATTTTCATTTGTAAATCACCGTTAATAATAACTATATTTATGATGATTTTTTTATGAAAAAGAACGAAAAACTCTTGTAAAAATATACCCAATCCTATATAATTAAACTGTATTTTAGTTTTGCGAGGTAACGCTATGGACTACAGCCTGATGTTTCCCCAAGGGGCAGACCGAAATTATAAGCTTTTAACCGATGAAGCGGTAAACGACCTTTCTATCGACTTCATCACCGGGACGCTGACCGACCAAAAAACCGAGCAGGAGCTTATTAAAAGCGCTATGATTAAGATTACCGATGATCCTGAGGTAATCCGCTATCGCTGCGACGTTTTTGACGACTTTTTGCGGTTCCCAAAGCTCCGCGACGCCATGATTGAGCTAACGCTTAAGCTTGCCGATTTGCGCGATTTGGAGCGCTTTCAAAAAGACCAGGAGGCGTCGCACCTCTGGTCGCTCATTAATCGAATCCGAGAGATTGACGACTATGTAAGCTGTATCAGAATGATCAAGGACACGCTCTCAGGCTTGGATATTCACTCCGAGGGCTTGCTTTCCTTGAAGAAGATGGTGACGGACATTGAGCGCGACAGCGGCTTTGACGAGCTGAAAAAGGATATTGACGAAACGCTCGAGAAGGCAAGAGCGCTCAAGTCAATTACAATCGGCGTTAACCTCGACGCTTTTCTGCGCCCGAGGGTGGCAGGCGTTATATCGCTGAACGACACAAAGTTTACCGATTCGGGACTGATGAAGCGCTTTATGAACTTTGCCAACCAAAAGGACGGACTTACGCACGGCAACGACGTGAGCTCTATCAAGCAGTTCCACCCCGCAAACGAAAGAAAAAGCACAAAAACTCTTGCCGATATCAAGAAAACTCCGGCGGCGTACTTCGGAATGGATATGGAGGCGGCTCCGGCTACAGGCGACGATCCGCTCTCCGAGGCTATCAAAAAACCTGTGACCGATATTTTGAAGCACACGACGAATGAGATAAAATCAACCCTGCGCCGCTATGTAAACACAAGCGGCTACACGCTTACAAAGCTGTTGCCCGAGATTCTATTTTATGTAAGGTGGGCGGAGCTTGTCGATAAAATTAAGGAGACGGGTATGCCTATGTGCAAGCCTGTTATCCTCGAACCCGACGAAAGGAATTGTTCTTTTAGGGAATTATACAACCTAAAGCTCGTCATCAATAAGGTTAACGGCGAGGATATTAATATCATCACTAACGAGATTGAGTTCAACGACGAGCAGCGGATTTTCATTTTGACAGGCCCGAACAGGGGTGGAAAGACAATCTTTACCCAGGCGTGGGGACTGGCTATGCTGCTCGGTCAGCTCGGAATTTACGTTCCTGCCTCATACGCCGCGATAAGTCCGTGCGATAACATCTATACCCACTTTCCTGCCGACGAGAACGACACCGTTGACCTCGGCAGGCTCGGAGAGGAGAGTAAGCGCCTTTCCGAGATTTTTGACGTCGCGACCTCGCGCAGCATAATGCTGCTCAACGAAAGCCTTGCGACTACCAGCGTAACCGAGGGCTTGTTCATCGCAAAGGATGTAGTAAAGGCGATGCGCTACCTCGGCGCGAGAGCGATTTTTAATACCCATATGCACGACCTCGCGCGAAGCTGTGATGAAATGAACAGCGAGGTTGAGGGTACGAGCAAGGCGGCGAGCCTTGTCACCGGCGTTCACGACGGTGAGCGAAGCTTTAAGGTGAGCCTGCTTCCTCCGCAGGGTATCAGCTACGCAAAGGATATCGCGCTGAAATACGGCGTTTCGTTTAAGCAAATTAAGGAGAATATTGACAGTAAAACATCATAATCAGAGAAAAAAGAACCCGAAGCGTTGCGCCTCGGGTTCTGCTGTTGTCTAAAGGCAACACCGCACAATTCAAGGCGCGCAAATCTCGGCAAGGCGTCAGCCTTACCTTGATTTATTTGTACAACCTGACGAAAAATCTTGCTGCGCAATCCGCACACCTGAATTATGCGGTATTGCCTAAAATTAGTTTCCGTTGTAGGGCTGAACGTAGTTTACGTCGCCGTCGCCTGCCTGCGACTGGTTGTTTGCAGGCTTGTTGTTGTCGATGTTGTTAATTCCGTTGCCGGCGCCGTCGGCTCCTGCCGCAGGTCTGCCGTCGCCGTTTTTAATCTTCGAATCCTGGTAGGGCTGAACGTAGTTTGCGTCCTCGCTGCTGCTCGAGCTGTTGTCGTAGCTTGAGTTGCTGCTTGCGTTGTTGTTTGTGTTGTTGTTTGTGTTGTTGCCATAGCTCGATACGTTGTTGTCAACATTGCTCGACTGAACGTAGCTGCTCTCCTCGTTCTGAGTGCTCTGACCTGAGTTTACGCTGCTTGTCGCCTTGGTCTCAGCCTTCTTTGTGGCGGTTGTCGCCGTTGTGCTTGAAACAGATGAAGTTGTCGCCGTCTGAGCCGAAGAGTTTGACTTGTTGTTCGAAGCAATTCCGAAGATTATAAAGCTCGCCACGGCTATCGCCGCAATTCCTGCGACTACCGCAATTGCGATAGCTCTCTGCTTTTTAGCCTTCTGCTTGCGCTCCTTCTGAATTTGAGCGACTTTCTTCTGCCTTGCTTCTCTCGAAAGCGGAGCGGAGGTTTCCTTTCTGCTTCCGTCGTAGTTGTCATTATATGAATTAGGGTTGTTTTTGTTGTCTCTTGAATCTGCCATTTTTCTTTCTCCTTATATTAGTTCTTTGCCAACGTTATTGTTGACTGTGACTAAAGTATACCACATTGACTATGACAAAACAATTACAAATATCTTTATTTTTCAAAAAAATTTAAAAATATCGGAAATTTTCGAAAAATAATCTTCCGGCACAGGCTTGACATATCAAAAAACATAGGGTAATATATAAATGTTCAAAACGCAGTATAAATGAAAAACACACTTGGGGGTATAGCTCAGCTGGGAGAGTGCTTGACTGGCAGTCAAGAGGTCACGGGTTCGAGCCCCGTTATCTCCACCACAAAAGTCTCGTTTGTATATACAATCGGGACTTTTTCCTTTTATGCCGTTTCCGAATAACTCACCTTTTAATGCGAATATAAAGGAAACGGTGTTTTTCTGTGCTCCGCAGCTTATTGTAACAGGAAGATATTGGATAAACTGACACAGATATTATATAATCGTCGAAATTGACCATAAGGAGAAGAAAAACACGCCGCACTTTGGTACGGCGTGTTTTGTATTTATTATTTAAACTGTATTCTGATTCCCGAAAAAAGTTTTTTATTTTGTAATATCAAACTCAACGTTACTTCCGAGCTTGATTTTTTCTTCAATACCGTCGGTTGAAAAATAGGAAATTTTGCGGATAATTCGGTTGTTCGGGCGGTAGAACATATTTTCAAGCATGTAGTAAAACGCGCCGGGGGTGCGGAGTCCGCCCATGGAAACCGCGTCGATTCCCGTATCTGAGAGCAGCCAGTCCGCGAACATTACGCAGTTGGTGTTAACGCCGAAATAGCTCTTGAACGAGCCGTCGACCACCATGTATATTTTCGCGTTGAGGAACTGCACCAAAAATTCACCTGTGTCGCCGTAACGTCTGCCGGGCTTTGGTACGGTGACCTCGGGATGTCTGATTTTAAGCTCCAGCGGTACGCAGTACTGCTTAAACATTTTGAGTTTTTTCTTAACCGAATAAAGCTGTTTTTCGGAGAAGCACGCGCCGTAGCTGATTACGTTATCTCCGCAGTTTTCGACGCAGTATTTATAGTAGGGCAGCTTCGGAATTTCGGCGTATGTACCCTGCGAGATAAAGCCTCCAAGCTTGTTTTTGCTCTTGTCGTAGGTGCCGTAGGAATACACGGTGTCGCCTATGGCGATGTCCATATGACCGAACTGGTTGCCCTTGGGATCGGTTAAGTGGAGATTGATTTCGAGATTAACGGTGTCGAAGTTGCTTGTTTCTTTGTCCTCAACATAGATTTTCTTTTCAAATTCTTTGTCGTCAATCTTTTTGTAAATATCAGTGACCATATTCTTAATCTTAAACGCCGTAATAAGGTTGGGTAATGAGATATGGGTACGGCGGCGCATACGGTCCTCTTCGAGCTCGGTGAGGGTGACCTCAGCGTAAAAATCACCGAAAATCGTTATCGCGTAGATTATCAGGTACAGAGAGATAAAATAGCGCAGTGCAAAAATGTGCTCGAGCGGAGAGAAGGTGAGCAGCAGACCTGTCACAATTAATACGAGCGCAAATATGCCGTTCATTATACCGCCTCTGTAGCCGTTCACGAAGCAGTTTACGCAAATTGCTGCACGCACAATACCTACCAGTATCGCGACTATGCCTATCAACACGCAAGGCGCGATTGTCAGAACCCAAAAATAGTACTGAAGTACAAGCAATACGGCGGCGACAAGCAAAAATACCACCAGTCCTATAATTCCCTGCAAATACTTTTTATCTGGAAACGCTGAATCATAAACGATATTCCGCCCAAAATCAGGCTGACGGAAATAATCAGTACCAGTAAATATTCAAGGGTTTCATCCGGAACAAAGAGAAGTCCGATGCACAGCAGTGTTACGCCGAGCGCGACTAAAAATGTGACAATCGGTTTTCTCTGTTTTATTTTTTTCTTGCCATTTGTTTATCCTCCCTTAAAATTCATTAAACGCTATTCTTTTGAAAAAATCTTCAATGCCTTTGAGAAGTAGAAAAGGAACAGTACACTTTCACCGATACTCAAAGCGCTGTCGATTACTTCAAATATCGACGTCTCAACGCTTGACGAGTTGTCGATGAGTATCAAAATCAAAATGCTCACGCAGGTTCTTATAACAAAAATCGTGACGATAATCGCGTAAATTGCAGCGCCGGTTTTGTCCATTTCGGGATGACCGAGCTGTTTGCTCAGGCTTCGTATTCCCTCGAGAATGTAAATCCGGGACAGCATAATCGTCAGAATAACCAGCAGCTCGCCAATACTGTAAACCTCTTTGTTAAACACAAACACCACGCTGACCACTGCCAAAATCAAAGTGATAATGATTGAGTAGAAGGCTATTTTGAAGTTCGCGTCGTCCTTGTTTGCCTTGCGCAGACCGATTATATAGAAAATATAACCGAGAATTCTCACCGCCAAAAACAACAGCGTAATACCGTACAAGGCTAATCCGGCAGGGGAAATTGCTTTGTCTATGGTGATGTCCATATTGAAAACTGACGCGGTTAGGATTGTTACCAAAATCGTAAAAATCTCGCCTGTAAGCATAAATATTTGCGCCGCCATCAACTTTTTTATACTGTAATATGTGTTCGGATAGGTCATATAACTGCTCCTTAACGTGATTTTAAATTAATTCAACTATAAGTTTAAAGGATAACAGGGCATTTGTCAATGCAATTATTACATAAATTTCTGTTATGTACTTGATTTTATAGTGTATTTTGGTATAATATAAATTGAATATCTACGAATTGTATCGGAGGAGCTTGTGAATATAGTTAGCCGCGTACAACAAAAAATAAAATCATTTGATTTCAGCTGGATGATCCCCACAGGCTTCGGAATATCCTGCGCACTGTTGACTGCAGGCATTGTAATGCTTATGCTCAGGGGCTTCGGCAATATGGAAAACGGCTGGATTTTCAGCATCGGCGCCGACCTGTTTTGCCTGGCAATCAGCGTTATGCTGTCGTTTAGCTGTGTGCTTAACTACAAAAGCCGAAACGAGCATACGCGCGTTTTCGTTATTTTGCTGACTGTCAGCGCGTTCTCGCTGTTCCTTGACGAAACCACGTGGCTTTTTCAGGCAATAGCGCCGCTCAGAGGTATAAACCATGTCGTGTATGTCCTGCACTATGTAATCGGCGTAGTGCTTGTGTACCTTTTCTGGCAGTACATCCGCCGCGTTCTGAAAATGGAAAACAGCCTGATGGAAACCGCCGACGGTATTTTGAATTTGCTGCTTATTCCGTCGCTGCTCTTATGCGCGGTCAACTTTTTCTATCCGCTTTACTTTACGATTGACGAAAACGGCTTTTGCTCGCGCACCGACAAATGGTACATAAGCCAGGTTTACCTGTGCTTTGCGCTGCTGATTGTAATTTTGGAGCTTTTGATGTCGCAGGCTTCAAAGCGCGACAGAATGGTGGCGATTTCGTTTATCGCTATTCCGCTTGTCAACCAGCTTTTAACGAGCTTTACAACCTCAATTACCACACAATACGCCGCAATGCTTGTGGCGATTGTACTTATATACGGCGTGCTTTTCGCAGACAGAGAGAAGAAAATTTCCACCACCGAAACCGAGCTTGGAGTAGCCAAGCGGATACAGGCGGATATGCTTCCCAATGAATTCCCGTTTTTGCCTGAGAGAGGGGAGTTTGACCTCTACGCTTCAATGAACCCTGCCAAGGAGGTCGGCGGCGATTTCTACGACTTCTTTATGGTGGACGACGACCACCTTGCGCTTGTTATGGCGGACGTTGCGGGCAAGGGAATTCCCGCGGCGCTGTTTATGATGTCGTCAAAAATTTTAATCAAAAACCACACTATGTCAGGCGGCTCGCCCGGAGCTGTTCTGCGCACGGTGAATAATCAGATTTGCGAGAACAACCGCGAGGAAATGTTCGTCACGGTCTGGCTGGGAATTTTGGACTTGCGCGACGGAAAGCTTGTAAGCGCCAACGCAGGTCACGAGTACCCGGTGCTCAAAACGCCCGACGGAGATTTCGAGCTTATCAAGGGCAAGCACAGCTTTGTTATCGGCGGAATGGAGGGAATGAAGTTCCGCGAGAGCGAGATGGTGCTTGAACCCGGCTCAAAGCTGTTTTTGTACACCGACGGCGTTCCCGAGGCTGAAAATCAGAACGAGGAGCAGTATGGCTACGAGCGTTTTCTCAAGGCGCTGAACAGCAAAAAGGACGGTACTCCCGAAGAACTGCTTGAAGCCACAAGGAACAGCGTAAAGGCGTTTGTTCAGGATCACGTTCAGTTTGACGATTTGACAATGCTCTGCGTGCATTATACAGGAGAGAGAAAGGAGGAAACCGATGAAGGAGCTGACAGTTGACGCGGCTGTTGAAAACATCGAGGTTGTGACCGATTTTGTCAACGAGGAGCTCGAAAAGCTCGACTGTCCCGTTAAGGCACGGCGGCAGATTGACGTCGCCATTGACGAGCTGTTCGGTAATATCGCGCGTTACGCCTACTCACCCGATGTCGGCAAGGCGACGGTGCGCTTTTCGGTTGAGGAAAATCCGCTCGAGGTCACCATTACCTTTATCGACAACGGAATTCCGTTTAATCCGCTTGAAAAATCCAATCCCGATACCCACCTTTCCGCTGAGGAAAGACCAATCGGCGGTCTTGGAATCTTCCTTGTAAAAAAATCAATGGATCTGGTTGAATACGAGTACAAAAACGGACAGAACATCTTAAAAATCAAAAAAAAAATCGGATGATATTTTTAAATAAGCAAAAATAAAAAACAATATATTAAAGGAGTTTTTAAAATGGATTTAAAAAGAACAACAGACAGCACAACAATGACAGTTGCCGTTAGCGGCAGAATTGACACCTCAACAGCACCTGAGTTTGAGCAGGGCGTAAAGCCGTATCTCGACGGCGTTAACGACCTCGTTCTCGACTTTGCCGAGGTAAACTATGTTTCTTCCGCAGGTCTGCGCGTACTGCTTTCACTTCACAAAATTATGATGAAGAAGGGCTCAATGAAGCTTGTTAACGTTAACGAAGAGGTATGCGACGTATTTGAAGTAACAGGCTTTGACGAGATTTTGAATTATAACGAATAAAAGGTGAGCGCATGACTATTATTGAATTACTTGAACAGTACACCAAAGAAAATCCGAATACCGCGATTCTCTTTGATGAGGCTCAGCCCAAGGGTATCACATACGCTCAGCTCGACGATTTCAGCGGCAGAGTATATGCGTTTTTGACCGACAAGGGCATCGGCAAGGAGGACTTTGTCCTTATCAACCTGCCGCGCGGAATTATGCCGGTTATCGCGATGATCGGCGTTTGGAAAACAGGCGCGGCTTGGGCGTTGGTTGAGGACACATACGCTCCCGACCGTATCGCCTATATCCGCGAGGACTGCGGCTGCAAGCTCGAGATTAACGCCGAAACCTGGGAGGAGATTATGAATGTCGAGCCCAAGAAGGGCTACGCTTCTCCTGATATGCACGACGCGGCTTACGCAATTTACACCTCCGGTACCACAGGCAACCCCAAGGGCGTTTTGCACGAGTACGGCAATTTGCAGAGAGCTATTGACTCAATCGCGGTTGACGGCAAAAATCCCTTCGACGGCAACGACAGAATCGCGCTGCTCGCTCCTATGAACTTTGTAGCGTCGGTAATCGTTATCCTTAAGGCGCTCAGCATTTGCGGCGGCAAGACCTTTATTGTAAGCTACGCAACAATCAAAAACCCGATGGCGCTTAAGCTGTTCTTTGTTGAAAAGCGCATCAGCATTACGTTCCTTACCCCGTCATATGTACGTATGCTCGGCAACACAACAGGACCGTTTTTGCGTATGCTCTTTGTGGGCAGTGAGCCTGCAAACAAC
>ONPH01000013.1 GCA_900319655.1 uncultured Eubacteriales bacterium | reverse complement strand
GCAACTGCAAACCGAAAGATTTTATATTGGAGCAGAATGTTGTGACGCTATCAAAAGCAAATCCCAAAGCAAGGAAATACATTCCCCTGCCGTTGGAATGTGACCTTGTTTCTTTTGGCAACAACATTGTAGCACAGGTCAGCGAACGGACGAAATCAACCGTATCGGAGTACATCAATAAATATGATGCATACCACTGCTTTGAAACGCCGCAAATCAATCTGCTGAATGATTTGCTTGCTCCGTTTGATTTGAAGGTTTGCTTTATGGCGGAGTATTTTCTACCGGACGTAACTAAGCTAAAGGAGCTTGACTGCGGTTATGAATTGCGTGTTTTGCAAAAAGAGGACTTAGCAGATTTGTACACGGAACAGTGGAATAATTCCCTGACATTTAGCGACAGAGAAAGAGATGTGATGGCTGTCGGAGCGTATGATAACGGTAAACTCATAGGGCTTTCAGGTTGCTCCGCCGATTGTGAGATGATGTATCAAATCGGTGTGGACGTTCTTCCCGAATACAGACGAAAAGGTATTGCTTCCGCTGTAACAAGCAGATTAGCGCTTGAAGTATTGGCGCTGGGGAAGGTCCCGTTTTACTGCGCCGCTTGGTCGAATATCAAATCGGTACGCAATGCTATCAAAAGCGCTTTTCGTCCTGCGTGGGTGGAACTGACGGCAAGAAAGAGCCAATATATTAATAAAATGATTTGATAAAACTCTATATTTGTTTCAAAACGTATATTTCATCACCGGAACGGCATATGCCGGTAAGTCAACTGCCGTAAAACTATTGGCTGAAAGATTTGACGGTATTTGCTGTGGCGAGAATTATCACGATGTTTTTATGAAGCACATTGATAAAGAATTCCAACCTAATTTGGCATATTTCGATACGATGAAGGATTGGCAGGAATTCATTAGTCGTACTCCCGATGAATATGCCGCTTGGATTGACGGCTGTTCCAAAGAAGCAGAGAGTTTAGAAATAATCAGACTTCTCCAGTTGGTTGCAGAAGATAAGAAAATCTTTGTCGATACGAATATCTCTTTGGAAACATTACGAGAGATTTCCGACTATCAGCATATCGCGGTTATGCTTTGTCCGCAGAGTATGTCGGTAGAAAGATTTTTCGACAGAAGCGATCCCGAGAAGCGGTTTATTCTTGCCCAACTCAATCAAGCGGAGAATCCTGAGAAAGCAATGGAAAACTACCGTAAATGTCTTGAAAAAATTAACGCTAAAGAAGTTTATGATAAATACGCTAACAGCGGATTTTATACGATTGTCAGAGATGAAAACAGCACGATTGATAACACGTTACAAAAACTGATTGAACACTTTGAATTGAAATAAAAAAGAGGTAATATAAAAGCCCAAGAGAGCAACTTCATTACGAAGTGCCTCCCTTGAGCTTTTTTCTTTATCAGAATTTTAAATCATACCAGAGCAGGAAGGCGTAAATCGCGTAAACCCTGCCCCAGAGCTGTTCCTCGCCGTTGAGGTAGCTTGTCCAGAGCTTTTTAATCTCGTCCTGATTGAAGAACTTTGCCGAGGTCTCGCAGAACAGCTTGTCTGAAATCGGCTTGTTAAAGCGCTCGTCCGAAAGCCACTTGCGAACCGGAACGGCAAAGCCGACCTTTTTGCGGAAGGCGACCTCATCGGGCAGCTTGCTGCTTGCCGCCTTGCGGAAAACGTACTTGTTTTGGTCGTGAGCGAACTTATACTCGGGCGGAATTTTGCTTGCAACATTGAACAGTCTTAAATCGCTGAACGGAGTGTGAAGCTCAATTCCGCAGGCTGTGCTGGTACGGTCGGTGTTGAGGTAAATGTCTCCCTCGAGCCAAAGCGAAATATCAATTGTCAGCTTTTGGTTGAGCGGCTCTTGTCCCTGAACGTGCTTCCAAAGCGCCTCGACGGGCTGAACCGCCCTTACGCTGCCGTCGTAGTCGAGCATAATTGATTTTACATAATCCTCGGACATAATGTGTGAGCAAGTCAGGTACGTCCAGTCGGACGGAAGCTCGCGCTTGTGGGCATTGTAGCCGCCGAAAAATTCGTCGATGCCCTCGCCCGAATAAACAACGTCGGCGTGCTCCTTGACCGCCTTGCAGCCGATTGAAAAAGCAACCGCGGAAGCGTCTCCGAGCGGCTGTCCCATCTTGTCGATAACCGTGGGGATACGCTCAAAGTATTCCTCGGGGGTGATGATTTTTACGCCGAACTTTTTGCCGAGAAGCTCCGCTGTGTGACGCGCAAGGCCCGACTCGTCAAAGCCCTGCTCGCCGTAGCCGACGGTGTTCGCCTGAACCGCGTCGCTCGCCGCGAAAAGATATGAGGAATCAACTCCGCCGGAGAGGAACGATTCCTTGTAGGGAACCTCGGTATCTTCTCTTTCCTCGGAAAGAATTCCATCAACTACCTTCTCAATCTCAGCCGCCCACTCATCCTCGGACTTTGAGTAATCGGGCTTAAAATCGGGCATAAAGTAGCGCACAACTTCTACGCTCTTGCCGTCCCAAACGGCGTAATGACCGGGCATAAGCTTGTAAAGGTTCTGATAAAAGGTCTGCTCTCCGATGGGGTAGCCGTAAAACAGGTACTGCTGGAGCATGGGCATATTGAGCTTCTTTTCAAAATTCGCGTTTGAAGCGATTTCGTCAATATCGCCTGAGCAGACAAATTCATTACCGCAAACGGCGTAGAACATCTGCTTTTGACCAACCTGGTCCCTAACGCAGAACAGCTTTTGCTTTTCCTCATCCCAAATCGCAAAGGCAAACGCGCCGTAGATGTGCAACATCATTTCCATACCCCACTCGGCGTATGCCTTGGTTAAAATCTCACTTTCACGCTCGGCGCGGCTCAGGCCCTGCTCAATTCCGAGCTGTGCGCAAAGCGCTTTATAGTTGCGGATATATCCGCTGAAATAACGAATTTCTGTTTTTGACATAACGATACCCCCAATGTCGAATTCTGTCAAAATTATATCACCTAAGGGGAATTCAGTCAAGATTATATACTATATATAATGTAAAAGAGCCGCTGAATTTTTCATCAGCGGCTAAGAGTTGTGTGCCCTTTAAAGGCTCCACCGCTTGCGGGGGAGGCTTTAAAGCTGTTTTTAATTATTCCTGACCGGGAACCTGCGGAAGGGAGTTAAGACCTGCGGCAAGGTCCTCGTCGGTGGGGATATAGTCGGACATTACGCCGTCGTTGAACTTCTCATAAGCCACCATATCAAAGTAGCCTGTGCCTGTAAGACCAAAGAGAATTGTCTTTTCCTCGCCTGTCTCCTTGCACTTGAGAGCCTCGTCGATGGCAACGCGGATTGCGTGCGAGCTTTCGGGAGCAGGGAGAATTCCCTCAACTCTCGCGAACTGCTCGGCAGCCTCAAATACAGAGGTCTGCTCAACGGAAGTAGCCTCCATATAGCCGTCGTGATAAAGCTGGCTGAGGGTTGTTGACATACCGTGGAAGCGCAGACCGCCTGCGTGGTTAGCCGACGGAATAAAGCCCGAACCGAGGGTGTACATCTTCGCGAGCGGACAAATCATACCGGTATCGCAGAAGTCGTAAGCGAACTTACCGCGTGTAAAACTCGGGCAGGATGCCGGCTCAACGGCGATAATGCGGTAGTCCTTCTCTCCCCTGAGCTTTTCGCCCATAAACGGAGCGATAAGTCCGCCGAGGTTAGAGCCGCCGCCTGCGCAGCCGATGATGATGTCGGGAGTTACGTTGTATTTATCAAGCGCCGCCTTTGCCTCAAGACCGATAACGCTCTGGTGAAGAAGAACCTGGTTGAGAACCGAGCCGAGCACATAGCGGTAGCCGGGGTTAGAGGTAGCAACCTCTACGGCTTCCGAGATTGCGCATCCGAGGCTTCCTGTTGTGCCGGGATGCTCCGCAAGGATTTTTCTGCCGACGTTGGTGGTGTTTGACGGCGAGGGTGTAACCTCAGCGCCGTAGGTGCGCATAACCTCACGTCTGAACGGCTTTTGCTCGTAGCTTACCTTAACCATATAAACCTTGCAGTCAAGTCCGAGGTACGCGCAAGCCATTGAAAGCGCCGTACCCCACTGACCTGCTCCGGTCTCGGTGGTAACGCCCTTTAAGCCCTGCTTTTTGGCGTAATAAGCCTGGGCGATTGCGGAATTGAGCTTGTGGCTTCCGCTGGTGTTGTTGCCCTCAAACTTATAGTAAATCTTCGCAGGAGTGCCGAGAGCCTTTTCAAGGCAGTAGGCGCGTACAAGCGGAGCAGGACGGTACATTTTGTAAAAGTCCTGAATTTCCTGCGGAATGTCGATATAAGCAGTTGTGTCGTCGAGCTCCTGCTGAACGAGCTCCTCGCAGAATACCACCGACAGCTCCTCGGCTGTCATGGGCTTGCCTGTGCCGGGGTTGAGAAGCGGCGCGGGCTTGTTCTTCATATCCGCTCTCAGGTTATACCATTTTGAGGGAATTTCGCTTTCGGACAGATAGATTTTGTAAGGGATTTTGTTTTCTGACATAGTAATTTGCTCCTTCTATTTTTATTTATGATGGAAAAGTCGGTTTATAATCTTTGGAATTATAAATTGTGCTTTGCGATACGTTTATAAACTTTAATTCAACTCCGCCATCGTTTTGTTAACAATACACCCATATTTTAACCACCAATTTAAAATAAAAAACCTGTCCCGGAAAAATGCCGGGACAGGATAATTCCTGCGGTGCCACCCTGCTTGACGATAAAATCGTCCGCTTAGCGCGTACTTACATACGCCGGCTTTTGATTACGGAAAGCCATACTCCGTCTCACATACTCCGCAAAAGCGTTTCTGCTCGCCCTCGGAAGTCCATTCAGTCTGACATTCTCTGCCGCGATTCCACCGTCCGCGACTCTCTTTAAGAGAAGTGGAAAGACCTACTCACTCTTCCTCAACGGTTTAAAATTCTGTTTTCTTTGCCATTATTTTATACCGACAAATAGAATTTGTCAATACTTTTTTGCGAAAAATTTGTATTATACTAAACCGTCAAAATGTTCATAAACATTTAGACAATTATGTTATCTCCTGCCGAAAGGTAGCCCAAGCGTTCCATTATCCCCTTCATATACCGATACTGAGCCTCGCCTGTGCAGTGGCAGGTAAAGTAGCTCGTATTGTAGGAATTGAGCCTTTCCGCGATTGATTTCAGCGTATTTCCGGGCTCGAGCTTTGACAGGTGAAAGCCGCCCACAAGCACGTCGGGCTTGAACCATTCCTCGATGTTCACAATGCCCTTGTGCGAACAGCCGCTGATCAGCACGCGCTTGCCGTTTTCCTCAATCAAAAGGTAATGCTCGTGGCGGAAGTCGTCGGGAATAAGCCTGCCGTCTTGCTTCATATTCAAGCCGAACGAGCCCAAATCGAGAACCTTTTTTCCTCCGTTGCAGGAGTAAAGCGTCAGCCCGTCGGCAATTTTTGTAACACCGTCGGTGAAGATTAATCTTCCGCTGTCTTTCAGGCTTAAATCGAGCCCGATGTACTTTTCCTCTCCCCTGTAATGCGGTTCAAAGGCGTACCTGCTCAGGTAAACAGGCGCGGTTTTGTTGAGCTCCAAAAAACTTTTTAGTCCTCCGCCGTGGTCGTAGTGACCGTGGGAGAGCACGGCGATATCGGCCTCAGCCAAGTTTATTCCGAGCGCTTCGGCGTTTTCGGCAAACAGCTCAGTCTGACCGGTATCGAACAGGATATTACGGCTCTCCGTCTGAATATACAGGCTCAGCCCATGCTCGAACGGCAAGCCGTTTTTTGATGTATTTTCGGTTAACGCGGTTATTTTCATATTAATTTTAAAACTCTAAACTTCTACGTCTAAAAAGTAGTGGTCGGTGGCGTTGATTACAATTGTTCCGTTGTGCTCGCACCTGCGCGGAATTCTCGCGCCGTAGTTTGTATGTACGTGTCCGTGGAAAAAGTACTTCGGCTTAAAGCGCTCCAGTAATTTATTGAAGCACTCAAAGCCCCTGTGCGTATGATTATCTAAATCATTAAGATGCCTTGCCGGAGAGTGCGTAACGAGCACGTCAAAGCCGCCGTGCCTGCGGATTTTGAACCAGAGCTTCTGAATTCTGAACTTCATCTGCCGTTCGCTGTACATATACTTTCCTTCCTTGTAGCGGTATGAACCGCCCAAGCCGACAAAGCGCACGCCGTTGTACTCAAAAAACTTATCGTCAATGCAGATACAGCCCTCGGGCTCACGCTTGAATTTGTCGTCGTGATTGCCGTGGATATACAGCAAAGGCACATCTGCCAAAGTAACAAGGAACTCGAGGTACTCGACGGACAAATCGCCGCACGCGATTATCAAATCAATTCCGTCGAGCTTGCCGGGAGCATAGTAATCGTAAAGATACTCAGACTCCACGTCCGACACCGTCAGAATCCTCATTCCTGCTCACCGGCTTCCGCATTATCGTCCGCCTTTTCGGCTTCAACCTCATCCTCAGCCGCAACAGCGGTGCTCTGAGCCTTTTCAACGCCTGCGGTGTCAACGGTAGCTTTGCCCATCGGGCTGAGCTCCTCGTACTGCGGAATACTGCCGATTACATTCTCGACAAGGTAGTCCATATTTATAATCTGGTCGAGGCTGAGCGACTTTTCGTCCTTGCCGATAACATCGCCGTTTTGGGCGTAAATCGGGGTTAAGAACGGTGTGCAGACATTGTGTGAGATACTATCCTTAAGGAATTCTGCGAACTTCTTTGAGGAGCGGCTGAGCGCGAGCGAATAGCCGATATCGACAACGCCTGCGGACATTCCCCAGTAGTAGTTGAGCGCCTTGTTGCTCTTTTCGTACTCCGCCTGCATTGTTTTGTTGAACACGCGGCGCAGTATTTCCTCGTAATAAACGCCCCATTTCCAAACGGGATTTGCGAGCAGAACCATCTCCTCGCCGTTGATGTACGAAAGTCCGAAGCTGTTGCGGTCGTCCTCGCGGAAACGCGCTGTATCCTGCGATGAAATATAGTGAATTCCCTTGTCAATGAGCTTTTGAGCCGCCGCCTTCGCTCCGCAGACAGCCGACCATTCAAGGTAAACCTTCGCGCGTGGATTTGCCATTTGAGCGCCGAGCGCAAAGGCGTTGATACCGGCGATTTGTCCGTAAATCGGGTAGTCGCAGACATAGCCGAGCTCGCCGCTTTCGGAAAGCGAGCCTGCAAGCGCGCCGAGGATAAACTTAGCCTCGTACATTCTGGTGTAGTATGAGCGGATATATCGGTGCGACTTGTTTAGCGCGCAGTTGAATACAATAATATCGGGGTTATCGACAGCCGCCCTCAGGCTCGCCTGGGTAAGTCTGGGCGAGGTTGTAAAAATAATCGTCGCGCCGTCGTCAATCGCCTGCTTAATCACCTCGTCGGGGTGATTGTCCAGGGCGCTGTTCATGGCGTTGTTGTAGGCAACGGTCTCGATTTTATCCTCAAACACGCGCTGAACGTAGTTTCTGCCCTTTTCGTGGTCGTGAACCCATCCGGATTTTTCGGGAGTACCGTCGTGGATAAACGCAACCTTTACCCGCTTGGGAGCAGCCGCGGAAAGCACCTTTGTCAATACGCTTTGCTTGGGCTCCTCGGCAGGCTCGGCGCTTAGCTCAATCGGCTCGTTATCATCGTGCAGCTCAACCTCCTCCCACATCTTGCTGAGGTTCTTTTTGATGCCGGCGGTGTCGGTGGTGGTGAGCTCCGGATAGCCGTAAACCATAATATAGCTGAGCATGGCGTCGCCCACGGTGGACTGCAGCTTGTCGCCGCCGCTCGCGGTATAAGCCTTTTTAAAATGATGGTACGTTCCGGCAAACTCGCTCTGCTCCTCGTCGGTCCACTCCTCTCCGGCTTCCTTGCCGAGAGCCTTTTGAAGCAGGGCGTAGCTGCCCTTCTTTGTAAACTCTATAAAATTGATTTTGCTGTACTTGTAAAACTCGACGAACTCGTTGTATATGTCCACATCGTCGCCGCTGCCCTCGGGCAAAATGCGGATTACGTGGCCGGGGATTGTGAGCGCGTCGAAGAATTTGAGCACGCTGACGCGCTTGTTGCCTTCCTCAACGTAGTATCGGTTCATATATTCATACGCCTTAATCGGATCACGAATACCCTCGGTAAGGTGGGCGTTGCAAAGGCGCTTCCACTTGTCGGCAAACTCCGTGCCATCCTCCAAAATCGGCATAAAATTTGAGCTGAAGGCGTTTGTTCTGCCCCTTGTTTTTGTACCGACAATCAGCTCGGACGGAATTTGGACAATTCCGAGGTCAACGGCGTTGGCGGCATTGCTCGCTGAAACAAAGTCATCGAGCACAGGCAGGCAGGGAGATTTTCCCGCCCAAACGCAGGCGCGGTAGTCCTTTTGCGCAAGCTTTAAGGCGTCCTTATAATACAGTTGTTCTTCCATAAAGCCACTTCCTTTCGTATATATCTATGCTTAATATATCACAAACCCCTGTGAATATCAATATAAATAAAGTAAAAACCGCTCCGCAAACACGGAACGGTTAATACATTCGGTTTAATCAAAAATAGCAAATCAGGTATTGCTTAACGCGTACCCCGCGCTGAGCGGTAAACCCAGCTGGTACATAACAGTTTCCTTTTTCTCCTGAATTCTGAGCTCGCTGTTTTTTGATTGCTTTTTGTTCTCAATCATATGCAGAGCCTCGTGAACGGTAAGGTAACAAATCTCTTTTTGCAGCGAGCAGTCGTAAAACTCCGAAAGCTCCTGCGCCTTTTCCATAGAGATATAAATCGTTCCGAACACTTCGCCGCCGGACTCAGGCAGCCACATAGCGCCTGCCTCAACACCCCTGCCCGTATACCTTTGTTTTAGTTCTCTGATTTTTGCGTTATCCGTAAAGGTAACGTTAATTATGCACGGGCCGCCGACATTTTCCATCTGCAGCGCCGCTAAGCAGCTGCGCCTGACAATCATTCTGATACCCTTGGGCACCTTGACCGACTTTTGCTCATCTGAGATGACAATCTTGATTTTGTCAGACATTACTAAAACCTCCTTAAAAAATTTTTTGGTTGCTGCGTTTTGTTTTTGCAATTATATTGTACCAAAATATTGACAAGATGTAAATTCGCAATTTACATAATATATTTGCACAAATTCGAAAAAAATTTGATTAAATATCAACAAATATGCTTGACTTTGCTCATTTTAGTGCTATAATATGATTAAGGGGTGACTAAAATTGCTCACGCAAGAGAGATATCATTCAATTTTAAGCATAATTAACGAAAAGCACGCAGTCACGGTATCGGAGCTTTCGCAGCTCCTTGACACCTCGGAGTCCACAATAAGGCGCGACCTTACGGTGCTTGACCGGCTTGGAAAGCTCAAAAAGGTTTTCGGCGGAGCAACCTCTATCAAGCAGACCATCAGCGTTATTGAGGACGACACAACCCTGAAGGAAACCCTGATGAGGGAGGAAAAAACCGAAATTGCCCGTTACTGCGCGACTCTTATTAACGACACGGATTTTGTCTACATCGACGCCGGCACAACCACCTCGCGGCTGATTGACTATATTCCCGAAACCAGCAAGGCGGTTTACGTGACAAACGGTATATATCACGCCCGAAAGCTTATAAAGCGCAGACTTAACGCCTACATTGTCGGCGGCAAGGTCAAGCCCGTAACCGAGGCGGTTATAGGCGCGGAGGGTATTTCAAACCTAAAGGATCTCAATTTTTCAAAGTCGTTTATCGGCACAAACGGAATCGACATTGAGGCAGGCTTTACCACGCCGGACATTGACGAGGCAAAAATGAAGGAGACGGCGATTGAAAAAAGCTATATGGCTTTTGTAATGGCGGATCACACCAAGTTCAGACGCGTCTATCCCGTGTCCTTTTCACCACTCGGAAAATGCTGTATCGTCACCGACAAGGTGACCGACAGCTTATTTAAAAATGAAACAGTCATAAAGGAGGTCATGCTTTGATTTTCACAGTAACCCTTAACCCCTCTATAGATTACGTTGTAAGGCTCGACAAGCTGACAAGCGGAATTACAAACCGCACCACAAGCGAGGAGTACTATTTCGGCGGCAAGGGAATTAACGTTTCCTGCGTGCTCGCAGAGCTCGGACTCGACAGCACAGCCTACGGCTTTGTGGCGGGCTTTACCGGAGAGGCAATCGAAAAAGGTATCAGAAACGACCGTATCATCACGGACTTCATCAAGCTAAAGCACGGCATATCGCGAATAAACATCAAGATTAAAGCCGGCGAGGAAACCGAAATCAACTGTCAGGGACCTCACATTGACGACTCGGAGCTTGAAAGACTGCTCCAGAAAATCGACCGAATCGCAAGCGGCGACACACTCGTTATCGCCGGAAGTATTCCAAATACAATGCCCGACGACGTTTACGAGCGTATGCTCGAGAGAATCAGCCGCAAGGACGTAAAGATTGTGGTTGACGCGACAAAGCAGCTGCTTGTAAACTCGCTCAAATACAAACCCTTCCTGATTAAGCCCAACCGTCAGGAGCTTTCCGAAATTTTCGGCACCGAGGTCAAGACCGAGGATGATATCGAGAAATACGCAAAGGAGCTCCAGAAGATGGGCGCGAAAAACGTGCTTATCTCTCTCGGCGGCGAAGGCGCAATGCTGATTGACGAAAACGGCGAAAAGCATAAGGCAGGCGTTTTGAAAGAAAAGGTTATCAACACCGTAGGCTCGGGCGACTCAATGGTAGCAGGCTTTGTGGCAGGCTACGAAAAGGAGCACAGCTATCCTTACGCGCTTAAGCTCGGAAGCGTTTGCGGCAACGCGACAGCGTTCCTCAGCGGACTGGCTACAAGGGAGAAAATCGACGAATTGCTTGTTAAATTCGAAAAGGAATTTGAGAGCTGATTCACTAAGGAATTAATTTAAAAATTAATTTAATTAATTTATAAAAAATTTTTCAAGGAGGAAATTATGCGTATTACTGATTTGCTGAAAAAGCAAAGCATCGCTCTGTCGGTATCGGTAAAGGACAAGAGCGAAGCAATCGACACACTGGTTGATTTGCATACCAGAAGCGGCAACCTCAACGACGCGGCGGTTTACAAAGAAGGTATTCTCGCGCGTGAGCAGATGGGCACAACCGCAATCGGTATGGAGGTTGCCATTCCCCACGCAAAGAGCGAGGCTGTTAAGGCTCCCGCCCTTTCCGCAATCACAGTTCCCAACGGAGTTGACTACGGTGCTCCCGACGGACAGCCCTGCAAGCTTATCTTTATGATAGCTGCAACATTGGACGGCGACGTTCACCTCGAGGTTCTCGCAAGACTTATGCAGATGCTTATGCACGAGGACTTCACCGCAAAGCTCAAGGCTGCCAAGACTGCCGACGAGTTTATGAAGATTATCGACGAGCAGGAAACAGCTCAGTTCCCCGAAGAGGCAGCAGCTCCTGCAGCGCCCAAGAAGGAAGGCTACCGCGTACTCGCAGTTACAGCCTGCCCGACAGGTATCGCTCACACCTATATGGCAGCCGAATCTCTCGCTAAAGCAGGCGAGAAGATGGGCATCACCATCAAGGTAGAAACAAACGGCTCGGGCGGCGCAAAGAACGTTTTGACCGCTGAGGAAATCGCAAACTGCGACGGTATCATCATCGCGGCTGACAAGAACGTTGAGACCGCTCGCTTCAACGGTAAGCCCGTTTATTCAACAAAGGTTGCCGACGGCATCCACAAGCCTGAGGAGCTCATCAACAAGATTGTTAACGGCGAAGCTCCCGTATTCCATTCAGACAAAAAGGTAGAGGCTTCTGCAGGCGGCGGAAACGAAAGCTTCGGCAGACAGCTCTATAAGCACCTCATGAACGGCGTATCACACATGCTTCCGTTCGTTGTAGCAGGCGGTATCTTTATCGCTATCGCGTTCTTAATCGACACATTCGCAGGCAACGCAGGTTCGGCTGACTTCGGTTCGGTTAACCAGGTAGCTGCTTGGTTCAAGACCATCGGCGGCGTTGCGTTCAACCTCATGGTTCCGATTCTTGCAGGCTTTATTGCAATGTCAATCGCTGACCGTCCCGGCTTGCTTGTCGGCTTGGTAGGCGGCTTCCTTGCAACTGCAGGCGCTACCTTCCCGCTTCCCGGCGGCGACATCCCCTCAGGCTTCCTCGGCGGCTTGCTCGCAGGCTTCGTAGGCGGCTACATGATGCTCGGCATCGAGAAGATGTGCTCCAAGTTCCCGAGAGCTTTGGAAGGCATCAAGCCCGTACTTGTTTATCCGCTGCTCGGTCTCGGCGGCGTAGCTGTTCTTATGTGCGCTATCAACCCGATTATGGGCTGGATTAACACAGGCATGACAAACGTTCTTAAGTCAATGGCTGACTCAGGTCTTATCATTCCGCTCTGCGCACTGCTCGCAGGTATGATGGCTATTGATATGGGCGGCCCGTTCAACAAGGCTGCTTATGTATTCGCAACCGGTATGCTCGCTTCTCAGACAGAAGCCGCTTATATGATTATGGCTGCTGTTATGATTGGCGGTATGGTTCCCCCGATTGCAATCGCTCTTTCAACAACCTTCTTCAAGAGCCGTTGGACAGACGAAGAGAGAAGAAACGCTCCTGTTAACTACATCATGGGACTCTCCTTCATCACAGAAGGCGCTATCCCCTACGCTGCAGGTCATCCGCTCCAGGTTATCCCGAGCTGTATCGTTGGTTCTGCCGCGGCAGGCGCACTCTCCGCAATTTTCCAGTGCAAGCTTATGGCTCCTCACGGCGGCGTATTCGTATTCGCGACAATGCAGGGCACATGGATGTTCTATATCCTCGCGCTCCTTATCGGCGCGGTGCTCGGTATGATTATGCTCGCTATCCTCAAGAGACCTATTGACAAGAAATAATTAATTCAAATCCTATTAAATAACTAAAACCCCAAGGGCGGAGCCGGCCGCTCCGCCCTTAACGCTATTGTAAAGGAGAAATCATTATGGTATCCAAAAAAGTAACACTCGTAAACGCTCAGGGCTTCCATATGCGCCCGGCTTCTGTATTTGCTCAGGCTATGGCAAAGTACACTTCAAGCGTAACAATTAAATTCAACGGCAACGACTACAACGCAAAGAGCCTGCTCAACATCATCGCGGCTTGCATTAAGTGCGGCAGCGAAATCGAGCTTGTTTGCGACGGCCCCGACGAGAACGACGCTCTTGCCGAAGCTGTACAGATGATTGAGAGCGGTTTAGGCGAATAGGTGCCGGTGGGCACTTTCTCTCGCCTATTAATGCGTTTGATAATTTGGCAGCCTCCAAAAACGGCGAGGTCAAAAGCCGCAATAATTATCAACAAATAAAACACACCACAACGAGGTGATTACAATGCTAAATGGTATCGGCGCTTCCGAAGGTATCGGCATCGGAAGAGTTATGATTATCAAGGAACAAACCCTTGAATACACCCCGAAAGAGGTTACCGATATTGAAGCCGAGCTTGCGCGTTTCAGAGGCTCGGTTGACAAGTTTTGCGATAACACCATGGCTCAGGCTGACGCGATACGCCAGTCCACAGGCGAAAAGGAAGCTGAGATTTTGCTCGGCCACATCGCAATTATCCGCGACCCGTTTATGGGCGGCGAGATTGAAAATCTGATTAAGGCAAATCAGTGCGCAGAATCTGCCGTTGAGCAGATTTGCAAAATGTTTATAGATATGTTCTCGGCAACCGGCGACGACCTCACAATGCAGCGCGCAGCCGACGTAAAGGACATCCGCGACGGACTTCTGTCAATCCTTTTGGGCGTTGAGGAGGTTAAAATCAGCGACGCACCGGCAGGCACGGTTCTCGTTTGCAGAGAGCTCACACCGTCTATGACAGCCGGAATTAAAAAGGAGAACATCGTAGGTATCATCACCGAAACCGGCAGCAAGACCTCGCACTCCGCAATCCTTGCGAGAGCGCTTGAAATCCCTGCGGTGCTCAGCGTTCCGAACGCAGTAGCACAGCTTTCATCAGGTGAGCAGGTAATTGTTGACGGCGACAACGGCGAGGTCATCACCGCTCCCGATCAGGCTCAGATTGACGAGTACAGTGCAAAGCGCGAGGCGTTTTTAAGAGAGCGCCGCGAGCTTGAAAACTACAGAGGAAAGGCTACCGCGAGCGCAGACGGCACAGAGTATGAGCTTTTCTGCAACATCGGAACTCCCAAGGACGCAGTTAAGGCAGTTGACGCCGACGGCGAGGGCGTTGGTCTTTTCAGAACAGAATTCCTGTTTATGGACAGAAGCTCACTTCCCACCGAGGACGAGCAGTTTGACGCTTACAAGCAGGCTTCGCTCATCCTTAAGGGCAAGCCGTTGATTATCAGAACTCTCGACATCGGCGGCGACAAGGAAATCCCCTACCTCGGTCTTGAGAAAGAGGAAAATCCGTTTATGGGCTTCCGCGCAATCCGCTACTGCCTTAAGAACCGCGATATGTTCAAGTCGCAGATTAAGGCTATTCTAAGAGCGAGCGCGTTCGGAGACATCCGCATTATGTTCCCCCTCATCACAGCCGTTGAAGAGCTCAGAGAGGGCAAGGCTCTTGTTGAGGAAGCAAAGGCCGACCTCAAGGCATCGGGCATTGACTTTGACGAGAACATTCAAGTTAGTTTGAACGCCAAAATAGGCGACTTGTTCGACTTTGACATTAACTGGAATACCCAGGCCACCTTTGATTTTGAAAACAAATCAGTTTCACATCATGCTTCATCTGGCGGTGTAGGACAGGCTATCAGATGTATTAAAAAATAAACACAATATTAACCTCATATGTTATAATAGGATTATGCTTAAAAAGGGAGATACTCTAATCGAGGTCACACTCGCTGTAGGTATTTTTTCTCTTGTCGCAATTGCAGTAGTATCAGTAGTGAATGGTAGTACTACCGGAGCTCAAACTGCACTTGAAACTACACTTACACGTGATGAAATAGATGCTCAAGCTGATGCTCTGCGTTTTATCCAATCATCATATGCTGGTAGTCTAAACCCATCAGCTGAAAATGTCTATTCTGACGAAATCACCGGTAGTGCTTTTGCTACTATATGGGATGCTATAGTATCTAATGCTCATCCAAGTAATGCAGCTAATTTAGATGACCTACTATTCAATAATCCAGCAAGAAAAGATAATCCATGTAGCGCATTATATGAACCAGAAACAAATGGCTTAGATGCACAGAAAGCCTTTGTAATAAATACTAAGAAACTCAGTGATATTAATCTCGGTGATGATGATATTGTGAAAAATATCGTTATCAATGCTTCAACCGATTCATTAAAGACTAAAACCTTTATCGAAGCTCAAACCTATCCACATGTCATATATAAAGATCCTGATGAAGAACAAAGTACTGACCCAGAATCATTAATTAGTAGTGATGGTGGCAGTATTGTAGACCGAGCAGAAGGAATTTATATTGTAGCTGTGAAAGATACTAATACTGTAATAGTATCAGGTGATGGACAAATAGATAACGGTTCAAGTAATCCAGATACTACAATGCCAGCCTATTACGATTTTTATATTCGTTCTTGTTGGTATCCTACTGGTTCAGAAACTCCTACTACTATATCTACTGTAATGCGTCTTGATAATCCAGTGCTCCTTACCAACACCACCGTTCCAGAAGATGATTTGACTGTTCCAGTCTACATTCGTACTTCTTTTGGCATAGACAAGGTTATCCTTAATGGGACAGAATGTACTACGCAGACAGTATGTAGAGTTAATAATCTTGTTCGTGGGCAGTCATACCCATTAACTGCTGTACTTAAAGAATACTACGAATTTGAAACATATAAAAACAGTAATGATCAAGGCAAAATAGCCAACCCATTAAAAATAGAGACTTCGTATACTGTAGGAAACAGAAGCACCATTATTACTCCATATGCCAAATCAAAATCTTACGATATCTACATTATTCCAGAAACTGGTGTAGCAAGTGTAACTCTTGCTGATACATCATGTACTAACAAATCAGGCTGCGTCGTAAAAGATCTCCAACAAGGTACTCGTTATCCATTAACGGCAACTCTTGAGGCACATTATGATTTTGTAGAATGGATTAATACTGAAAATAGAGGAACGGTAGCTAATAAAAATGCTACTATTACCAATTTTACAGTAGGTAATGGACCTACTATATTAAGAGCTACAGCTAAACTTCAAACCTTTGATTGTAATAAACGATATCGTTTACAGAATGCAGATGGTTCTTATCCTGATTCTTATACTAATGATGGTTCTACCAAAGTAGAATACGGCAGCACATGCACATATAGCAAATCAATGGATGGATATATTTCGCAATCTAAATCAGTCACCGTTACTGGTGCTACTACTATTTCACTTGATTTACCACGTAGCACTTATACGCTTACAGTGAACAGAGACTCAAATCATATTGCGAGTGTAACTGGTGGTGGAACTTATAGATGGGGCGTAAATGTACCTATTACTGCCACTCCTAAATCTGAGAGTTTATTTAATAACTGGACCCAGACCGCTGGCACTACCAGTACTTTTGCTAATGCCAACTCTGCCAATACTACCTTTACTATGCCTAAAAGCAATGCTACAGTATATGCAAATGGAAAAGAAAAAGCCAGTTGTCCTGCAGGATACATATGTTATTTACCAAATGGAGCTGACGGGGGTCTTAATACAATGGCAAACCAATCA
>ONPH01000071.1 GCA_900319655.1 uncultured Eubacteriales bacterium | reverse complement strand
GAATTTCCTTGCGTTCTTTTTCGGGGAATGCCGCAATCCAGTCACCGTCATCGGTAGCGGTCTTTTGTTTACCGCTCTGTTCAAACACATAGGCGGTGTTGGGGTTCTCCTTAATCCAGAACAAGCCCTTCGCTCTGATAACCTCTTTAGGCCATTTTTCAAAAACAAACTGCTCGAATTTGCTCTTTACAAACGGCTTAACGTTCTGATATACAAAGGTGCCGATGCCGTATTCCTCGGCTTCGCCTTCCTCGTGATGATGGTGATGGTGGTGATGATGACCGTGGTGGTGTTCTTCTTCATCGTGGTCGTGGTCATGATGATGCTCGTGGTGTTCGTGATGTTCTTCCTTCTCTAAATCCTCGGAATTTTCACCCTCAAGTTCCATAGCCTTCATCCAGCCTGCGCTTGTAGCGGCTTTCTCAAAGTCAAAGCGATGGGTTTCGAGAATTTCAGAAACGTCAACCTTGCCGTAGTTGGTCTCTATAATCTTAGCCTCGGGCTGCAACGCTCTGATAACCTCGAGAACATCAGCCTTTTCCTGCTCGTTTACATCGTCAATCTTGTTGAGGATGATGGTTGTGCAGAATTCAATCTGCTGGATAAGCAGGTTTTCAATATCTTCCTCGTCAAGGTTTTCGTTAAGAAGGCTTGAACCCGAGCCGAACTCATCAGCCATTCTCTTTGCGTCAACAACGGTTGTAACATTGTCAAGGTACGCAACGGCAGGCAAGCCCTGAGATTGTCCGCTTCCGTCGAGCATACAAATTGAACCCGCGATAGGGCCGGGCTCGCAAATTCCCGAAGCCTCAATCAAAATATAGTCAAATCTGCCTGACCCGGCAAGCTCGATAATCTGCTTCATCAAATCAACCTTAAGAGTACAGCAGATACAGCCGTTTGAGAGGGGAACGAGATTTTCGTCCTTCTGAGTAACCGCGCCGCCCTTGGCAATAAGCGAAGCGTCAATGTTGACCTCGCCAATGTCGTTAACGATAACGGCAACCTTGTAGCCTTCCTGATTTGCCAGCACGTGATTAAGCACTGTGGTTTTTCCTGCTCCGAGGTATCCTGTCAAAACAGATACCGGGATAAGCTTGTTTTTCTTTTGCATAATTACTCCTTCTTTTTATTTAACTTGTTTGTAAAAAATTGCGAATATATAATTGCCGAATCCTTAAACGGCCTGAAATGCGTTGAGCGGTTGTTGTCGATATAAACCGTTTCAATCGGTATTTCTCTGACTTTTATAGCTTTTGTAAAGTCGAGCAGCATATTAATCTCGTACTCATAACGGCTGCCCTTGGCGTTGATTGCGATGTCAATCGAGCTGTCGGAAAAAGCCCTCAAACCCGTTTGGGTATCGTTAAGCCTTGCGCCTGTCGTGACTTTATAAAGAAAATTTGTAATCGAGTTACCGATTCTGCTCTTAATCGGGTCGTCTTTTTCAAGATTACGGCAGCCGATTACAACATCCCCCGGGTACTTTGCCGCATAGTTAAAAACGTTTATGACATCTTTAATTCTATGCTGACCGTCAGCGTCAACGGTTACAACAGTGTAGGGGAAAGCATAACTTGCCTTTATAAACCTTAGCCCCTTTTTAAGCGCGTTGCCTTTGCCTTTGTTTTTCTTGCAGCGGATAACCTTGGCGAATTCTTCTGCCTTATTAAAAACTTTATCGTATTCCGACTGACTTCCGTCGTCGATTACTATAACCGTAAAGTCACGGTTATGAAGTTCCTTTGTAATTTCAATCAGCGCTTCATCGGGCATATAAGCCGGAATTAGCGCAAGCTTTTTTCTGTTATCCATGGCAAGGCTCCTTTTAACGTTAACTTATATTTTATCAGTTATACGCCCGTATGTCAAATGTTAAATTAGCTACTGCTAATTGCAACTGCGTATTGAGTGCGCACGAGCGATGGCTAAAAAAAGCGCACGCTTTTTTATATTAATTTACTTATAACAGCGTTAGATACCAAAAAACCTTTTGGCGTAAAGAATATGCGGTTTCCGTTTCTTTTCATTAAGCCTGCTTTAATATATTTATCAGCGGTTTTTATTAGGCTTTCGGGAATTTCCCTGTCGAATCGCTTTTTATATTCGTCAAAGTCAAGCCCCTGCGCAAGCCTTAATGACAGCATTATAAATTCTTCCTCGTCACCGCCTGTTCCGTCAGCAGTAATTACATTATCGTTAAAGCTCTGCATATCGCGCTCATAAAAAAAGCGCTTTCCCTCAAAAAACGAATGTGCCGAAGGGCCTATGCCGATATACTCGTCAAGCTTCCAGTAGCCTGTGTTGTGCTTACTTTCAAAGCCGCTCTTGGCAAAGTTTGAGATTTCATACTGCTTATATCCGAACCTATTTAGGTAATCTACTGCATATAAGTACAGCTCGGCCTGCTTGTCATCGTCCGCAAAATCATATTTATTACGGTTAATATAAAACGGCGTGCCTTCTTCAATTTTCAAAATATAAGAGGATATGTGCGTTACACCAAGCTCCGCGCAAAAATCAATTGACTTTTTAAGACTGCGCTCGGTCTGGCAGGGAATACCGAGCATTAAATCGAGCGAAATATTGCTTATCCCTGCATTTTTTGCGTTATAAATTGTCTGCCTGACATCATCCGTGCTGTGAATTCTGCCGAGGAGCTTTAGCTCTTTCTCGTCACTGCTCTGCATACCGACAGAAATCCTGTTAAAACCGCATTTGTAAAGCTTTTCAAAATCAAGGTTTTTGCCCGATTCGGGATTTACTTCAACGGTAATCTCGGCGTTATTATCAACGGAAAACTTTTGCTTAATAAACTCCAAAACTTCGCAAAGCCGCTTATTGCCGAGTACGCTCGGAGTTCCACCGCCGAAATACACGCTTGATAAGGTCTTATCTGTCCTTTTGCTCCAGTATTCAATTTTATCATTTAATTGCATTACATATTCATCATAAGCCTTTTCGTCAGCTTTTCCGCTGAAAAAGTCGCAGTAAGCGCATTTGCTCTTGCAAAACGGTATGTGAATGTAAAGTCGTAATTTTTCGCTCATAACTTACCCTAAAATTGACATAAATATTTGAGGCAGAAACCAAAAAGCTTCTGCCTCAAAGTTGGAAGGTATATGAAAAGATAGGAATAATCTGTCTTTTACAATAGTATATTACAATATTTTAACCTTTTTGTCAAGGTTTTGTATCAATTTATTTCAATATTTTTAATTTTTATTATTTTATTGGGTTTTTATTGACATATGGCATAGATTAATTGTAAAATAATAAAGTTGTAAATCAATTAAAAAGGGCTGATTTATTAAGTATGAGCACATATAAGGAAGAAATAGAAAAGCGCAGAACCTTTGCGATTATCTCGCACCCTGACGCAGGTAAAACAACACTTACCGAAAAACTCCTTCTGTACGGAGGAGCAATCAACCTTGCAGGTTCGGTAAAGGGTAAAAGAACCGCCAAACACGCGGTGTCCGACTGGATGGAGATTGAAAAGCAGAGAGGTATCTCTGTAACCTCATCCGTTTTGCAGTTCAAGTACAACGGCTACTGCATTAATATCCTCGATACCCCGGGACATGAGGATTTCTCCGAGGACACCTACCGCACTCTTATGGCGGCGGATTCAGCCGTAATGGTAATCGACGGCTCAAAGGGTGTTGAGAAGCAGACAATCAAGCTGTTTAAGGTCTGCGTAATGCGCAATATCCCGATTATTACCTTTATCAATAAAATGGATCGCGACGCTAAAAATTCATTCGACTTGCTCGAGGATATCGAAAACGTCCTCGGCATCAACACCTATCCCGTCAACTGGCCTATCGGCTCGGGCAAGGAGTTCAAGGGTGTATTTGACCGCAACTCGCGCAAAATTCTCGCCTTTACAGCCAACAACGGTCAAAAAGAGGTCGAGAAAAAGGAGCTTGCGCTTGACGATCCCGAGATTGATGATATCCTCGGTCAGTATCTAAAGCAGGACTTGCTCGATGAGATTGAGCTTCTCGACGGCGCAGGTGATGAATTTGACCTGGAAGCCGTAAGACAGGGTAAATTAACTCCCGTATTCTTTGGCTCGGCACTTACAAACTTCGGCGTAGAGCCGTTCTTGGAGCAGTTTCTACAGCTCACAACCTCGCCGCTGTCAAGGGAGACAATCAGCGAGGAAGTTGACCCGATGTCGGACGATTTCTCGGCATTCGTTTTCAAAATTCAGGCGAATATGAACAAGGCTCACCGCGACAGAATTGCCTTTATGAGAATTTGCAGCGGTAAATTTGAGAAGAATATGGAAGTTTTCCACGTTCAGGGCAACAAAAAGCTCCGCCTTTCACAGCCTCAGCAGATTATGGCGCAGGAGAGGGAGATTGTCGACGAAGCCTACGCAGGCGATATCATCGGCGTGTTCGATCCCGGCATTTTCTCAATCGGCGACACGCTATGCTCAGCCTCGCACAAGGTTCAATTTAAGGGAATTCCGACCTTTGCTCCCGAGCACTTCTGCCGCGTCCGCCAAAAGGACACTATGAAGCGCAAGCAGTTTATTAAGGGCACAAACCAGATTGCTCAGGAAGGCGCTATTCAGATTTTCCAAGAGCTAGACGCCGGCATGGAAGAGGTTATCGTCGGCGTAGTCGGTGTTTTGCAGTTTGACGTGCTCAAATACCGCCTTGAAAATGAGTATAACGTTGATATTATAATGGAAAACCTGCCATATGAATATATCCGCTGGATTGTCAACGAGGATATTGACCCCAAAAACCTTGACCTCGCTTCCGATACAAAGCGTATTCAGGACTTAAAGGGCAACCACCTTTTGCTTTTCACAAGCTACTGGAGCATTGACTGGGCGCTTGACCACAACAAAGGGCTTGAACTCAGGGAATTCGGTACAAACTAATGCTTTTTGATAAGTTGAAGGACTACGGAAAAAGCGGAGTTTATCCCTTCCATATGCCCGGTCACAAAAGGCAGAGCATTAACGGCGATTTGCCGTACGAAATTGACCTGACCGAGATTGACGGCTTTGATAATCTCCACAATCCGCACGGCTGTATTAAGGCTGTACAGGATAAGGCGCAATTATTGTACAACGCAAAACGCGCTTATATGCTTGTAAACGGCGCAACCTGCGGAATAATGTCCGCAATCGGCGCGCTCACAAGCAGGGGAGACAGGGTTCTTATTGCCAGAAACTGCCATATTTCCGTCTACAGAGCCGTTAAATTATTCGGTCTGAAGCCCGAGTATATTTTGCCTGAATATGCAGAGGAAAACGGAGTAAAGCATCCTGTTTTCGGCTCGGTATTTCCTGAATTAATCGAAGATAAACTAACCCAAAATCCCGAAATTTCTCTTGTTGTGCTGACTTCTCCGACATATGAGGGGGTAGTGTCGGATATTAAAAGCATTTCCGAAATCTGCAAAAAGCACGGTGCAAGGCTATTTGTTGACGAGGCTCACGGCGCGCATTTTCCGTTTAACAGGGCTTTTCCCGAAAGTGCGGTTAAATGCGGAGCGGATATTTCGGTTGTAAGCCTTCACAAAACGCTTCCGTCATTAACTCAAACCGCCTTGCTCTTAACAAACGATACCGATTACGACAGCGCTCTGAGAGAACAGCTTGCCGTATTCCAAACAAGCAGTCCGTCATATGTGCTGATGTCGTCAGTTGAAAGTTGTCTTGATTATATCTCGGAAAATTCAAGCGAGTTTGAAAGCTACATCAAGAGATTGTCTGAGTTTGAAAAAAGCGCAAAAGCCCTCAATAACTTAAAACTTTTATTCAGAGAGGATAACAACGTTTATGCCTGCGACAGGGGAAAGCTTGTTATTTCAACAATCGGGACAAGCAAAAGCGGTACACAGCTTGCCGAAATGCTCAGGAACGATTATAAAATTGAAACTGAGATGTCGGCAGAGGATTACATCATAGCTATGACGTCCGTATGCGACACTGATGAAGGCTTTGAAAGGCTTATAAGCGCTTTAAAAGCTATTGATAAGAGAATTGAAAAAGCTGAAAACTGCAAAAATCTCAATATATTATCCTTACCGCAAAAGGCGTGTGAACCTTTTGAATGTACAGACAAAATCGGCAAAGTTCTTGATATAACAGATTGCAACGGCAAAATATCGCTTGAAGATGTCTTTGCCTATCCGCCCGGAATTCCGCTTATAGTGTCGGGTGAAACTGTCACAGACGATATTATAAATCAAGTAAAAACTCTTGCAGATAATAACATATCCGTTCAGTCAACGCTCGGCAACGCACCGCATAAACTGAAAGTTGATGTTACCTAATCTGTTATCTTGACAAAAACAAGCGCATATGATAGAATTTAAACTATCGAGACACGCGACATTAAAAAGAGCGTAAAGACAGGCGGCTGCGGCGAGTGCCAGACCTCTTGCCAGTCAGCTTGCAAGACTTCATGCGGCGTTGCTAACCAGCAGTGCGAAAAGTGTCTTGAGAAATAATTTTTCTTAAAACTAAAAGGATTTTACGCCGTTATTCAATTATGGGTAACGGCTTTCCTTTTACGTATAGGGGTAAATTCATATGATACATCAGTACAAACTTAACGGCTACAACATCGTGCTCGACGTAAACAGCGGAAGCGTTCACCTTGTTGACGAGCTCGCCTACGATATTATAGAAATGTATGAAAATTCGGATAAAGCCGAGATTATCTCCGCAATGCTCGACAAGTACGGGGATAATCCCGAGATTACCGAGCAGGAAATTTGTGATTGCATTGACGACGTTGAGGAGCTTAAGCAGAACGGCAGACTCTTTACCGAGGATAAGTATGAAAACCTCGCGTTTGACTTCAAAAAGCGCAACACGGTTATTAAGGCGCTTTGTCTGCATATCGCGCACACCTGCAACCTCAACTGCGAATACTGCTTTGCAAGTCAGGGCAAATACCACGGCGAACGCGCTTTGATGAGCCTTGAAGTGGGCAAGAGGGCAATAGACTTTCTCATCGAAAACTCAGGCAGCAGAGTTAACCTCGAGGTCGATTTCTTCGGCGGAGAACCGCTGATGAACTTTGACGTTGTAAAGGGAATTGTCGCCTACGCGAGAAGCATTGAAAAAGAGCATAACAAAAATTTCCGTTTCACCCTCACGACAAACGGTATGCTTGTTGACGACGACGTTATTGAGTTTGCAAATAAAGAGTGCCACAACGTTGTACTTAGCCTTGACGGACGAAAGGAAATTCACGACAATCTCCGCAAGACAATCAACGGCAAGGGCAGCTATGACGTTATCGTTCCTAAATTTCAGGAGTTCGTTAAAAAACGCGGCAACCGCGGCTACTACGTCCGCGGAACGTTTACTCACAACAACACCGACTTTACAAACGACATTTTCCATATGGCGGATTTGGGCTTTACCGAGCTTTCGATGGAGCCTGTTGTCTGCGCTCCCGACGATCCTTACGCGCTTACATATGACGATTTGCCTGTGCTCTTTGAACAGTACGAGATACTCGCAAAAGAGATGTTAAAGCGCGAAAAAGAGGGCAGACCGATAACGTTCTATCACTATATGATTGACCTGACGGGCGGCCCTTGCATTTACAAGAGAATTTCGGGCTGCGGTTCGGGTACGGAGTATATGGCGGTAACGCCTTGGGGAGATTTGTATCCATGCCACCAGTTTGTAGGCGACGATAAATACAAGCTTGGTGACATATACAACGGCGTGGATAATTTTGAAATCCAAAACGAATTCAAGCTCTGCAACGCCTATGCAAGAGAAGAATGTAAAACCTGCTGGGCAAGACTGTATTGCAGCGGCGGCTGCGCGGCTAACGCGTACCACGCTACAGGCTCAATCAGCGGAGTTTACAAATACGGCTGCGAGCTTTTCAAAAAGCGAATGGAATGTGCAATTATGATGAAAGCTGCTCAGGCGGAAGAAGAATAAAGACAACGGACGGCATAAAAACCGTCCGTTTTTTACTTTATAGTTAACTGCTGCATTTTGATTCCGCCGTTACGGAAAGGTTGCCGTATGTTCATTCTTTCAAAAGGCGGCGAGAGTGCCCACCGGCACTTTTTTATATAAACAACCTCATTATATTTGCTGTAACCGCGCATAGGATAACACCTGTAACGGTCGGTATCAGCATTGACAGCAACGTGTATTTTGGGCTTTTTGTCTCCTTTTTAATCGTCAGGCAGGTTGTCGAGCACGGAAAGTGCATAACCGTCATAATTATCATACACACAGCCGTGATAATTCCCCAACCGTTTTGACTGAGTATAGAATACAGCTCGTTGTAGCCTGTAAATTCGCTCAAAACACCGCTTGCCGAGTACGACATAATAATTATCGGAATTACCGTTTCGTTAGCGGGAAAGCCCAAAATAAACGCCATTAAAATCACTCCGTCAAGCCCGATGAACCTTCCAAACGGGTCGAGGAAGCTTATGCAATGCTGCAAAATTGAGCTGTTTCCGATATTTATATTTGCGAACAGCCAAATCACCGCTCCTGCAGGCGCGGCTACCGCCACGGCTCTGCCCAATACAAAAATCGTCCTGTCGAGGATTGAGCGCACAAGCGTTCTGCATAACTGCGGTTTGCGGTAGGGCGGAAGCTCCAAAATAAATCCTGACGAGCTTTTCTCTTTAAGCGCTTTAGAAAGAAGTTTTGACACAACCAAAGTCACCGCACAGCAAAGAATAATTATCAAAACGAGTATCAACGCCGTTTCTGCCGAGCTCCAAAGTCCGGGCAGTGAGCTTGTAAAGAAAATCGTAATTACGGCAATCAGTATCGGAAACCTTCCGTTACACGGCATAAAGTTATTTGTTAGAATTGCGATTAATCTTTCCTTAGGGCTTTCGATTATCCTGCAGCCGGTTACTCCGCAGGCGTTACAGCCGATACCCATAGCCATTGTGAGGCTCTGCTTGCCGTGAGCGCCGTTTTTACAAAAGAATTTATCGAGGTTAAACGCAATCCTCGGCAGATACCCCGAGTCCTCAATAAGCGAGAATAACGGAAAAAATATAGCCATAGGCGGCAGCATAACCGACACTACCCACGACAAGGTTGTGTATATACCGTCAATTATTATTCCCTTAAGGAATATTGGCGCGTTTAT
>ONPH01000074.1 GCA_900319655.1 uncultured Eubacteriales bacterium | reverse complement strand
TGATTTGGGGTACGGCGTCGGATGATTCGTTAGATGAGGATGTGAAGGTGACCATCTTGGCTACAGGTGTGGAGGACGAGCTGCGCAGTGAGGTGAAAAGGGATGTGCACCATGATGAGGATAACTTCTACGAGGACCTGATACCGTTGCTCTATAAACCGGCGAAGTCTGCTACCATGCAAGAGGCGCTGGTACAGGAACTGCCGTTTGTGGAGAATCCCGAGCCGGAACCGATAGTGGAAGAACAGCCGGAGGAAACAGTTGAGGAAAATGCAGTGAAAACAACTGAAGAAAAAGCAGAGGAAAAGACAGAAACTAAGCCAGAATACGAGGTTAAACCCGAGCCTGAGCCGGATATGGTAAAGGAGACCGGCCAAGGCGAGTATTCATATTACGGCAGTCTTGATGAAAACGGTCTGAGAATAGGCAAGGGCAGAACAGTATCTCCCGACGGCATCACCGTTTACGAGGGCAGTTATAATAACGACAAGCGCGAAGGCTTCGGTGTAAGCTACTACAAGGACGGTAAGCCGAACTTTGTAGGTGATTGGGAGAACGGCTACAGAAACGGCAGAGGTGTAGGCTTCCGCCACAGCGACGGCACAATGCATGTTGGTAATTGGACTGAAAACACGCCCGACGGAGTAGGAGCAAGGTTCGATTCCGACGGCAGTTTTACCGAGGTTTGTCCTTATTCTATGGGCACTCGCGAGGGAAAGGCAATTTCGTATGACGAAAACGGCAACGTTGTAATTACCGTTTATATCGCAGGAGAGGTTGTAGCTGAAAAAGTTATTACCGATGAAGATATTTTTCCGAAACACGAATAAATAAATTAAATACGTAAAAAATAATGGCGTCGAGTGTCGACGCTATTATTTTTTGTATAAGGATGAATATTATGAAAAGATTTTTAGCGATTGCTTTTGCGTTAATTATTTCGCTTGCAGCTTTTTCGGGCTGCAACGCAGGAAAAAATGCAGCTTCAACGGTTTCCGGGGCGGCTTCGGACGTTGTTTCGGGAGCTGACGAGGTTGTAAACGACGCAGGCGACGGACTTAAAAAGGCAGGCTCAGCCGTTGATGATAACGCCGAGAAGATGAAGAACAACGGCGAAGTAAGCGACGGAGACGGAGTTATCGGCAACGAGGGCAGTATGGTGGAGCACGAGGTTGAAACTCAGGACACTACCGATTCGGTTTCCGAAAGCGATATGAGTAGTAACTGAGCCGTGTTGCCGAAAGAAATGCAGGGGCGTATTCATAACACCCCTGCATTTTTATATCGCTTTTTTCAATTCGGTACGTAGTTCTCTTATAATCTTTTTTTCGAGCCTTGATATGTATGACTGAGAAATACCGAGCTTGTCGGCAACTTCTTTCTGAGTGTGTTCTTTTTTGCCGTTCAGCCCGAACCGAAGCTCCATAATCTTACACTCTCTGTCCTTTAGATTGGATATAGCGTGAAGCACAAGGTGTTTATCGACCTCGTTTTCAAGATTTATGTTTATTTCGTCCGCTTCCGAGCCGAGAATATCACAGAGCAGCAGCTCGTTGCCGTCGTAGTCGGTGTTGAGCGGCTCGTCGATTGATATTTCATTTTTAAGCTGAGAAGCTTTTCTGAGGAACATCAAAATTTCATTCTCAATACAGCGTGAAGCGTAGGTTGCGAGCTTTATGTTCTTTTCGGGAGAAAAGGTGTTTACTGCCTTGATAAGCCCGATTGTGCCAATCGAAATTAAATCCTCTGTTCCTGCGCTCGGTGATTCAAACTTCTTCGCTATATACACAACAAGCCTGAGATTGTGGACAATCAACAGCTCTCTTGCACTGTCGTCGCCGTCGGAAATCCGCTTCATAACGCTCTGTTCCTCGGCTTTGCTCAGCGGTGGGGGAAGGGTATCGCTTCCGTTTATGTAAAAAACCTCGTTGAAGTTAAGCAAAATCATTTTAATTTTAAGTATTATTCTAAGCATCATATAACCTCGCAATTCTTTATCAGCTCATATGGCACAATCGCCTTTATCTCGCTTTTTATTATGTTTTCGCATATTCCTATGTAGACATTTTGAATGTTTTTTCCGTTTATTAATACGCTATCGGGCTTATAACCCTTCAAAATTCCCTTTCCGCCGAGCGAATTAAACGGAATAATTCTAATTTTGCTGTTGTCAAAAGACAAATTATCAACCAGCTCTTTTTCCGCGATAATCACATAATCTGACGAGAAAGGCTCTTTTACGGTACATCCCGTGTCGGCAACGGCGCGGAATTCTGTTTTCATACCGTTCGTTACTATACTAACATCACAGACTGCTTTGGATAAATCACCCTTTGTAAGTCTTTTGAACAGCCATAGAATATAGTAGCAAATCAGGGTAAGAATAATTAAGAGAACAGGGGAGATATCAAAGTAAACAACGTCATTGTAAATTGCCATCCCCTTTGGCTTAAACGCGGTATAAATAAAAATCATAATTCCGCAAAAGAAAAATGATATTCCTAAATACACCGCAACTCTCTTAATGTAGTTCTTGATTTCCGTTTTACCGAACGCGAAAAAGACTATCACAGCGGCAAAGAGTATATCAATTATAATATTAAGCCCGGCAGGAATTTTCGGCAAAAGCGCCGTGAGACTGAGTATTCCGCCGATAAAGCTGCCCAAAATTATCCTTATCAGCTTCGCGCGGATATTGAGGAACTTTTTAACGCATAAAAGCAGGAAAAAGTCTGTAAAAATATTAACAGTCACAAGCACATCCACATAAACAGTTTTCACACAATCACCGTTATTATTATCGCACAGGAATGTAATAATAAATGTCAAAAAAAGTACAGGAGGAAAAATATGCTGATTGGTATAATCATCGGAACATTTATAGGCGGATTTTTGGGCGTAGCGCTTATGAGTATGCTGTTTTACAGCAGAGATTAGCAAAAACGGCATAATAAAACACGCAGGGAGCACAAAACTCTCTGCGTGTTGTCGTTTTAAATGATACTTATTATTTAAGGTTTCTTTCGCCAAGGAAGAGCACCGCCAACATTCCCGAGCCAACGTGCGAGCCGATTACCGGGCCGAGTTCGCAAATCTCAACGTTCTTGCAAAGTCCCTTAATCGCCTTTTTAAGCTCTTTTGCGCCTTCAAGGTTATCAGCGTGGGCGACAAACGCGGTTTCCTTCTTCATATTTTTGCTGTCGCGCTTGAATTTTTCAACCAGAGTTGGGATAACGTTGCTTTTTCCTCTGATTTTGCCGACGTTTACAAGCTTGCCTGTCTCGTCAACGCTGATAAGCGGCTTAATCTGCAAAGCCTTGCCGAAGGTTGCGGCAACGGAGGAAATTCTTCCGCCTTTTTTGAGAAGGTCAAGGTCGTCTACGACAAACCAGTGACCGATAGTCTGCTTTATTTCATCAATATAATTTGCTACATCCTCAAGCGATTCGCCTGCGGCATACTTTTTGCCGGCGTGATATACAAGATATCCGAGTCCTGCGGAGTCGCAGCAGGAGTCGATAACGACAATCTTTCTGTTGGGATATTTCTCCAAAAGCTCCTCTACGGCAATTTTGCAGGTATTGATTGTACCGCTGAGTCCGCTCGGAATACCTGTGTAAAGAATATCCTTGCCTGCCTTAAGGTAAGGTTCAAAGGCGTTTTTGAAGCCCTCAATATTAATCTGAGTTGTCTTGGGAACAACGCCGTCCTTGATATGGCCGTAAAATTCCTCAAGGCTCATCATTCTGCAATCGGGGTAGTGAAGGTAGTAATTTCCGTCTATCTCAAACTCCATAGGAATAACCCTGACGCCGATTTCGCTGACGAGCTTTTCGGTCAAGTCGCATGAAGCGTCGGTCATAAATACATAATTCATAAATCTTACTCCTTTCGTAACGATACTATTTTATCATCATTAAATATAAAAGTCAATGAATACATTGTGGTCATTCTGCATAGATATTTGGTGTGGAGGAATGAGTATGGATTGCAGATTTTCCGACCTGAGACGCAAGGAAGTTATCAGCGAAGTGGATGGTGTGAAAATTGGCTATATTGATGACCTCATATTGGATAAAAATAGTGCAAAAGTTGTAGCTTTTGTAATATTTGGTCGATTTTTCTTATTTGGAATATTCGGAAAACGCGAAGATTATATTATTCCGTGGGAGAAAATAAGGCTAATTGGAGAGGACGCCGTCATAATTTCGTGCCACAAGCCGAAACCCCAAAAAAAGCCCAAAAAACGGCTGTTTTTCAGGGAAAATTGAAATTTTTTAAGTTTTTCAACTTTCGGCAGAATAAACATCAAAAAGAATTTAGTTTTGTGTAAAGTGCACAAGTTATAATTTCGTAAAGCAATTAAAAATCGAGTTGTAACAAAAGGGTAACAAAGGTTACAGGCGATTTTGAGCAGTCGGACTTGCAATTTGACAAATTATGTGTTTTAATACACTTGAAATTGTGTGTTTGATAAAATTTTACGACTAAAGACGTTGCGCATTTCAACCAAAGCACATCGCGAATATACTTTTTTATTATATACGCGTGTGTGATTTGCGCAGTAACCAAGGGAGGACAAATTTTTGAGAACTTCAAACCTTAAACACTACGGAAGTGATGACAAGGCTGTTAAGCCGGTTAAAGTAAAAAAAGGCGTAAAACTCTTTTCAGCAATCTCCGCTGTAGTTATTACTGCCGCAATTCTTATTATCCCCACAACAACCTTGGCACCCAATGTTGACGCTTACGAGGACAGCAAGGCTGCTTCCATGGCAGTAGGAAACGCAGACCAGTTTTCTGCAGTAATCACAAACAACTGCGTAGAGGTAACTTTACCTGTAGCTACTGAGCCTCAGACAACCGTAGCACCGACAACCGCAAAACCCGAGGAATCATCTAAGGAGGAAAAGAAAGAAGAAAAGAAAGCCGAAACTCAGCCTAAGACCGAGGCAAAAGAGGAAGAGACTTCTTCAAAGGAAGAGTCAAGCAGCGAGGAGTCGTCAGAGTCTGAAACATCAGAGACTTCCGAGAGCACTTCAAACGGTTCGGTCGGCGGATTAAGCCTTTCTTCTTACGACAGAGCTAAGCTCGAAAGACTTGTAATGGGCGAGGCAGGCTCCACAGGCTATTACGGAGCTTCACTTGTAGCGCAGTGCATCAGAGACGCTATGGTTCGTTCAAATACTACTTCTATAGATGAGATTATTTCTGACTATGGTTACTACGGTTCAACAGCAACCGAGCCTAACTCAGCTGTAAAGGAAGCTGTTTCCTTTATCTTTGACCAGGGCGGTTCCGCTGTTAACCACAGAATCATTGTTTTCTACATCGGACAGAGCGCTTGGCACGAAACTCAGAACTTCGTTACCGAGTATTGCGGAATGAGATTCTTTGATCTCAACGAGTAATTAAGTATTTAATTTAATTAGCTTAAAGAAATCAAGTGTTATGAAAAAAGCACTTGATTTTTTTATTTTTTATGGTATAATATATAAGCATTTCGCACGCCTATGCCTGCCGGCAAGGTGACTGCGCTTTTTTGTGCAGGTATTTATCCCGGCAAAAACCAAGGCATGGCGGAGGTTTTAACCTAAGGAGGAAATAAAAATGGCAGTAGTTTCTATGAAACAACTCCTGGAGGCCGGCGTACACTTCGGTCACCAGACAAGAAGATGGAACCCTAAGATGGCGGAGTACATCTTCACAGAACGTAACGGTATCTACATCATCGACCTTCAGAAGAGCGTTAAAAAGCTCGAAGAGGCTTACAACTTTGTTCGTGAGCTTTCAGCAGAAGGCAAGAACATCCTTTTCGTAGGTACAAAAAAGCAGGCTCAGGATTCCGTAAAGGAAGAGGCTGAGCGCGCAGGCGCGTTTTATGTAAACGCAAGATGGCTGGGCGGCATGCTCACAAACTTCTCAACGATCCGCAGAAGAATCGCCCGTTTAAAGCAGCTCCGCGCTATGCAGGAGGACGGCACATTCGATCTTCTTCCCAAGAAGGAAGTAATCAAGCTCAACCTTGAAATCGAGAAGCTCGAGAAGTTCATGGGCGGTATCAAGGACATGACAGAGATGCCCGGCGCACTCTTCATCGTTGACCCCAGAAAAGAAAGAATTGCCGTATCAGAGGCAAAGAAGCTCAACATCCCGATTGTAGCAATTGTTGATACAAACTGCGATCCCGATGAAATCGACTACGTTATCCCCGGCAACGAC
>ONPH01000135.1 GCA_900319655.1 uncultured Eubacteriales bacterium | reverse complement strand
AATATTGGCGCGTTTATAAAGTCGAAGAATTTATATAAAAGCTGCTTTATATAATCAAACAAGCTGCCTAAAAGCTCGCTCGGGTAATTTGCGCCTATTGCAGTTATCCAGAACAGCAAGGCAAATAAACCAAGCATAATCGGAATTCCGGTTGACTTTGAGGTAAGTATTTTATCGAGCTTTTCTGTCCGTCTGTCAACAGCCCTTTTGCTGTTTTTTACAACGCACTTCTCGCAAATTTGCTTGCTCAGCATATGAAGCAGCCTGTCGTCATTCGGAAAACTGATACAATTATCGCACTGTTTTTCTGCTGAACAAATATCATAAATTTTATTTTTCAGCTCTTTAAGGCTCTGCTTTTTTACCGCGCTCGTCTTTATAACAGGAACGCCAAGCTGATTTGACAGCTTTTCGGAATTTATATAAACACCGTTTTTATCGGCTTCATCACTGAGGTTAAGGCAGATAACGGCATTATTATGAAGTGAAAGAACTTCAAGCGCAAAGCGCAAATTCCGCTCTATGCGGTTGGAGTCGAGCGTAATAACCACACAGTCGGCGTTTCCGCTCATTAAAAACTCCTTGGCGAGTTTTTCTTCCTCGGAATAGGCGTTTAGTGAATACGTGCCGGGCAGGTCGGTAATCTCAAAGCGCTTATCCTTAATCTTAGCGTAGCCGCTTCCACATTCAACGGTCTTTCCCGTCCAGTTTCCTGTATGGCGGTTAAGCCCTGTCAGCGCGTTAAAAATAGTGCTTTTGCCTACGTTCGGATTTCCTGCAAGCGCTACGGTGTAATCAGCTTTCAGAGGTTTTTTCTGCATAATTCAGTCCCCGAAAATTACAGTTATTTTTTTGCAATCAGAATCCCTCAAGGCAATAGTCGCCTCGTTAATTCTGTAGGCTCTCGGCTCTCCGAGCGGACTTTTAAGTACAGGGCAAATATCATTTCCCTCGTAAAGCCCTAAATCACTCAGCCTGTTTTTTAGCTTATTATTGCAGTCAACTCGCACAACCTTTGCCGTCCTGCCGAGCGGCAGCAGGTTTAACTGTGTACTTCTCATACTATCACCGTTACATATTATGACTGCGTAAAACATTTGTGATTTTAATTGACTGTCAGCCGTTGACGTGGTATAATCAAAACAGAATCAAATATTTACAGCTTATGCGTTTTTTCGTGGTTTTCCGCGAAATGTAATAGAGAATGCGGTGAGAATCCGCAGCAACTTTCATTACTGTATTTGGCACAGCCATAAGTCAGATCGCTGCCGCATAGGCTTGGACTTGCATTCTTGGATAAGAAGAAGCGCAGCCGCCATAATCTCCTATGTTTCGCAGGGGATTATACTGTTGTGCTTTTCTATGTTGTATTAGAAAAGCATTTTTGCTTTTAAATAGGAGGTAAATATATGAATACATTAAAAAAATCCGTCTCGGTACTGCTCGCATTATTATGCGTTTTTTCTGTAATAAGTTTCGCAGTTACAGCACACGCCGCAGACAAACAAAAGGTTAGGGTTATAGTTAAAAACACCACCTTCTCAAAAGCCGACGGCGCGGCTTGGGACGGCGTTATGCTTGACGATTATGTAACGCTTACACAAGGCTCGTCAATGCAGTCGGTTGTTGAGGACGCGCTTAATAATAACGACTGCGCCTATACTATGAACGACTGGGGATATCTCAGCACAATCAACGGGCTCAGCGAATACGCCGCAAACGGCTCGGGCGGATGGATGATGACGCTTAACGACTGGTTCACAAGCGAAGCCTCAACCGCCTATACCGTGGAAAATAACGGCATTAAGGACGGCGACGAGATTGTTGTGATGTACTCTCTTTACTGGGGAGCTGACCTTGGCAGTGCTTGGGGCAATACCGACACTCATTTAAGCAAGCTAAGCGTTTCAAACGGCACTCTTGACAGCGAATTTGTGCCTTCAAAAACCTCGTATATGCTTACAATCGACAATGACGAGGGCGTAAAAATCACACCCGAAGCCATCAATAAAAACTATCAGGTTCGTGTATATAAAAACGAATATCAGCCCGAAATAAACGGTGCAGAGCTTAATAAAAATGCTGAAATTGACGTTAAAAACGGCGATACTCTATATATCGGAATAGGCAGTGAGCACTGGCCGACAATGGAGACGACCTCAAACGAGACCGTTTATGAGATTAAAATTCATAAAACCGCATTGAATAAGGTTGAAAGCAAGCTAGAAAACACAGCGGAAAACTTACTTTCAAAATCCACTTCGGTAGGCTCAATCGGCGGAGAATGGGCGGTTATCGGGCTTGCAAGGGCAGGTCATATCACTCCCGAATATGCCGATAATTACTACAACAACGTTATTACATATGTGAAAGAAAACGGCTCGGCTCAGCTTCACCGCACAAAGTCAACCGAAAACTCACGTGTTATTTTGGCGCTTACTTCAATCGGCAAGGATGTAACGGATGTTAGCGGTTATAATCTTTTAGAGCCCCTCGGAGACTTTGATTATGTCAAAAAGCAGGGCTTAAACGGCGCTATGTGGGCGTTAATCGCGCTTGACTCGAATGGTTATGAAATTCCCGAAGTTGATTGTGAAAACCCGGCTACACGCCAAAAGCTGATTGATTATCTTATTGAAAAGCAAACGACAAAGGGCGGTTGGGGCTTTAACACAACCACTCCGTATATCGACTACACAGGTATGGCCGTTACCGCTTTGGCTCCTTACTACAATACAAATGATGATGTAAAAACTGCGGTAAATACCGCGCTTGATTTGATGTCCGAAAGCCTTGAAAGCGTTAATTCTCCCGAGTCCTTCTCGCAGATTTTAACTGCACTCTGCGCGCTCGGAATTAACCCCGAAACCGACGCTCGCTTTGTAAAGGACGGCAAAACTATTATTGACCGCATTTTTAACTATGAGTGCGAAAACGGCTTTAAGCACTTTATCGACGGCGAGTACAATCAAATGGCTACCGAGCAGTGCTTTTACTCGCTTGCGGATTTTGTCCGCTTGACCGAGAACAAAACCTCGCTTTACAGTATGGCAGATGCGTTTTATGATGTGAACGGAGATTATAAAATCGACATAAACGACGCTCTGCTTATTCAAAAATATGTGGCGCTTATGGCGGATTTCACCGAAACTCAGGCGAAAAATTCCGATATCAACCTTGACGGCTTTGTTACTATCGGTGACGTTACAAGCCTGCAAAGATACCTTGTCGGACTGGGAATATGATTAACTTTATTAAGAAATATAAAATTGCGATAATCGCTTGTGCAATCGCAGTCGTTGTCTTAGCTGTTGCGTTTATTTTTGGCGGAAACAGCGCAAATAAAAGCTCTGAGACTCCCGACAGCACACAAAGCGTTACTGCTTCGACAGAAACCGTTACAACTTCCGAAACAACGGTAAATGCTACTGTAGGCACTACGGTACAGCCTGCAACGGATAGCACTGCTTCAACCACTCAGCCCGCTACCGAAAAAACAAATCAAAATACGGTTAAGCAAAATAATAAAACAGAGGTTAAGGAACAGCAGAATTCTGCCGAAACACAGCCTGCTACCGATAAATACAAAACCGAGCCCATTCCCCAGGGCAAGCCAAAGCCTGTTGAACCTCAGGAGCAGACGGTATCTGACGACAAGATATACTGCACCTTTTCAATCTCCTGCGCAAAAATCCTTGAA
>ONPH01000152.1 GCA_900319655.1 uncultured Eubacteriales bacterium | reverse complement strand
AGTGATACCCTCTGCTTTGCATTGCTCAGATTTTCAAAAAAAGATTCTTTTCTGTAGTAATTATGAGGCTGGCTCTTTTTCACTTTTGAGCCAGCCCCTGTCATTTTGCCATGCAAAATGACGGAGGGGGCAGACGTGAGTTAACTGCTATCCATTACAGCAAAACAACACATTAATACCACCTGCTTCAATATAGTAAAAGCAGCGAATAATATCTGACTTATAATCCCATATTTTTTAAAAATACGGTTGATTTTTGACCGTCTATGTATTAAAATGATAATAGCGCCGTATGGCGTTTAACAGAAAATAAAATAAGAAAGTACATTAAAAAGGAAAGAGTTTATGGATTTTACAGACATTATCATGCTGCTTGGCGGCGTTGCCATGTTTCTGTTCGGTATGTCGGTTATGGGCGACGGACTGCAGAAATCATCGGGCAACAAGCTTGAGCCTATTCTGTACAAAATGACCAGCTCAATGCCGCGCGGTTTGCTGCTGGGAACGCTTGTAACCACTGTAATTCAAAGCTCCAGCGCTACCTCGGTAATGGTAGTCGGCTTTGTAAACTCGGGAATGATGAAGGTTAGGCAGGGTATTTCGGTAATACTCGGCGCGATTCTCGGAACAAGTATTACAGGCTGGGTAATCTGCCTGAGCTACATTGACGGAGCTGAGGGCATTGCCAAGATTTTTTCTACTGCTACTCTGACCGGTATTGTGGCGCTTGCCGGTATTATCCTCAAAATGTTCGCAAAGAGCGTTACTACAAAAAATGTAGGCGATATTTTCCTCGGCTTTGCCGTTTTGATGTTCGGTATGAGCTCAATGAGCGGCGCGGTAAGCGACCTCGGCAAAGAGGAATGGTTCACCTCGACAATGACCTCAATGTCAAATCCGTTCCTCGGTATTCTCGTAGGTCTTGTATTTACAGCGCTTTTGCAGTCGGCTTCCGCCGCGGTAGGTATTATTCAGGCGCTTTCCGTAACAGGCGCGCTTTCGTTTGAATCCGCATGGCCGCTGCTCTCCGGCGTAATTGTCGGCGCTGCGCTTCCGGTTGTTTTGTCATCAATGGGTGCTACCGCAAAGGGCAAACGCACCGCGTTTGTTTATCCGATTTGTACCACGCTCGGCGTAATTTTGCTCACAGCGGCGTTTTACATCTCAAACGCGATAATTCACTATCCGTTCCTGTCGATGGTAATGAACCCGTTTTCGCTGGCGACAACAAACACAATTATGCGTTTTGCGCTCGTAATTCTTGTTCTTCCGTTTACAAAGTTGATAGAAAAGTTTGTTACGGCTGTTTTCAAGGACAGCGAGGAAGAGGACGACCGCAGTCCGTCAACGCGCCTTGAAGACCGCTTTATCGCTCACCCTGCGCTCGCTATTGAGCAGAGCCGTATGACGATTAACGATATGGCTATGTCCGCGCAGAAAGCTGTGGAAAAGGCGATTTCGCTTATCCGCAGCTATGATGAAAAGACCTTTAAAAAGGTCAAAAAGCTCGAGGATCAGGTTGATAACTACGAGGACGCCCTCGGAACCTACCTGATTAAGCTGACCGGTCAGGAGATGACCAAATCCCAAAACGAGGCGGTTTCTATCTTCCTGCACACCGTGCCGGAGTTCGAGAGTATCTCGGATATCGCTATGAATATTGCGATTAAGGCTAAGGAAATGCACGATAATAAATATCAGTTCTCAGAAGCTGCAAACCACGAGCTCGACGTTATGTGTGAGGCTGTGCTCGAGGTAGTAAGAATGACAAACGAGGCGTTTGTCGAGAACGATATCTCGCTTGCAAAGCGCGTTGCTCCGCTTGAGGAATACATCGACTATATGCGCGACACAATCAAGCAGAACCACGTTACACGCCTTAAAAATGAGATTTGCTTGCTTGCTCAGGGAATAGTTTTTAACGATATTATCACCAACTGCGAGCGCGTATCCGACCTGTGCTCAAACATTGCCGTTGCCATGATAGAAATCGGCGACGAATCCTTTGAAACTCACGAGTACCTCAACACGGTTCGTGAGCGTCAGGGACAGAAGTTTGAGAAACGCTACGATGATTACAAGGAAAGATTTCCGTTATAATTTTAAGCCGCCGGGATTAAACCCCGGCGGTTTTATATTTGCCTACACTTGCATTTTGATAAAAAGTGTAATATAATAGTGGCGGTGATATTATGAAAATTAAGGAAGATTTTATTCTCCGCAAGGTTGCGGATTCATATGTGGTAGTGCCCGTTAATAAGATGACGCTTGATTTTAACGGCATTATTAATCTTAACGAGACAGGCGCGTTCCTGTTTGAGCTTCTGCAAAAGGGAGCAGAAAGGGACGAACTGGTCGATAAAATGCTCGAAGAATACGACGTTGACCGCGAAAAGGCTGAGGTTGATATCGACGTATTCATTCAAAAGGTAAGGGATGCCGATGTGCTCGAGTAAGGAAGCTCAGCTCAGCGACTTAATTGACATCATAATTGAAAAGCTCGAAATGGGCGGAACAGTGACCTTCACTCCGCACGGCGAAAGTATGCTCCCAATGCTCCGCGACGGCGAGGATGTTGTTGTGCTCTCAAAGCCCAAGGGCAGACTGCATTTGTTCGATATTCCGCTCTACCGCCGCAAGGACGGCTCGTTTGTACTACACAGGGTTATCGACTTTCAGCGTGACGGCTCTTATGTTCTGTGCGGAGACAACCAGTTTTATAAGGAACGCGGTATCAAAGACAGCGACGTAATCGCGGTAGTAACGGCGTTTTACCGCAAGGGAAAGCCGTATACCACAAATTCCTTTTTGTACCGCGCGTATATTAATTTTTGGTACTACACCCGTCCGTTCCGCCGAATTTATAAATTCGGCAAGCGTAAAACGTTCAGCTTCCTCGGCGTTAAGCCCAAGGAAAAGAAGGATAAAAAGAAAACCGAAGAATAAAATAAACAGTAAAAAGGCGGTTAATTCCGCCTTTTCTTATGCAAAAAACAACCGCCTGCTTTGGACAGGCGGTTTATACTAATTTACTTTTTCTTTTTTTACAACCTTTGCGTTAATCTTTGACACAAACTCCTTAACCTTGCTGTAGTCGCCTTCCAAAATGGTGTTGAGCGCATACGCCGCAACGGGGAGCAGCAGGGGAATGTACGTCAGCACGTACTGCGATTTACCCTCAAACAGC
>ONPH01000065.1 GCA_900319655.1 uncultured Eubacteriales bacterium | reverse complement strand
TCAACCTTTGGCTGTTCGGGCAATTTCAAATCCGGCAGCAAGTAATCTCCCTGCTGTGTGTATGTAATCTTTGTCGCCATAATTCAGACCTCCTTGATCTTGATATTCTTGACTTTGGCTTTCGTGAGTTTGATCAGCAGCTCGTCAATGACATCGGTATATTTGCCCCGTGAGATGAGTTCATTCCTCAAATCAATCAGGCTGTTGATTACCGTACGCCGCTCATCGGGCGTTAAGTAAATGTGATATTTTGGATTTTTCATTGTCGATTCCTCCTTGACTTGAATTTTACATTCACATTATAGGAAGAAATTGAATAAACCACAAATGTGCGAGCGAGAAATGTGTGTAACTGCCGATAAAACCTGTATTTTTTCATAAGTCCGTTATAAACACTCGCGAAGGCGAGCGAAAAGAAAACAGTCCCGTGGACTGTTTTCCGCGAGAGAGCTACGCTTACTTATAGATTAATACACACCGCATAAAACGAGCAGATACATTAGTTTTATGGTGCACAGGTCACCGGCACCAACAAAACAAGACACCTCTTAGGGTGTCTTGTTGTTTTTACAAGCAAGAAGGCGACCGGACTCGAAGGCGAGCGAAAAGAATTAAAGTTCACTTGATTTTTACTATTTTGTAATTTGACATTAAGATTGCATTATTATATAATTAAATCACCAAATTGAAAGAGGTTTATATATGGGTTCAAAAAACAATTCAAATGTACGCGATTATCTGAGCTATCCAAAGCAATTTTTGCTGTACAAGTGGTACAAGCCGCTTCTTGTAACACTTTTGGGCGGTGCATTCTTTTTTGTATTCACCGTTGTGCTAAGCATAATAGGGTTTGTTCTCGCGGTATCTCAGGGTTACAGTCCGCAATCATTTATGGCTTCGCTTACAGGCGGATATGACGGCTTTGACGCTTACTCACCTGTCGGGGCTATTATGTCGCTCGGCTCGATTACATGCTTTATTCCTGCGCTTTTACTCAGTAACAGGATTGTAAACAGCCGTCCGTTCTCATCATATTCGTCATCGAGAGGCGGATTTAACTTTGTTGAATTTTTCAAATGTATGGTTGTCGCTCTCATCGTTTTGGGACTTCCGATAATTATTGCTTCGTTAATATACGATGAAAAAACAGGTGTAAATAAATTTACGGTATTCGGATTTATCATCTGCACAATTTTAGGACCGTTGCAGTGCGTTGCCGAGGAATATGTTTTCCGCGGTCACTTAATGCAGATGTTCGGCTCGTGGATTAAGCTCCCGGTTATTCCGGTTATTTTGCAGACAATTTGCTTTGCGATAATGCACCCGTACAACATTGTCGGTGTAATATCTGTAGCGATTTTCGGTTTGATACTCGGTTTTTGCGCTTATTTCACTAAAGGTCTTGAGGCAAGCTCTGCACTGCATATTGTGAACAATATGGTTGCGTTTTACTTAACCGGATTCGGAATCGGCGGTATTTCAAAAGATGTGGAAATAGCATCTACAATTCTTACTGCCGTTTGCGCATTGATTTACCTCGCTTTTATGATTTTCGCAAGCAAAAAGCTGGGTTGGTTCAGCAAGGTTAAAAAGGACGACGTTGCCGAGTTCAACGCTAAAATTGAAGCGCGCAGGCAGGCAAAAGCAAAATAATTGATATTAAATACACACTAAAGGAGCTGAGAAATCGGTTCAGAAAAATTTTTATATTTTTTTCAAAAAAAATTGTAACCTAAACGCCTTCTGATACTATTCTCTGATAGAAAGTTGTCTAATTTCTATCAGAGAATAGTATTAAATAACGTAAAAAGGAGCCAAAATTCGGCTCCTTTATTTTGTGTTTATTATACTTCTTCATAGCCTGTTGCGGCGTTGAAAATCTTTTTGGAATTGCGCATCATATTTCTGAGCGTATGCCTGCCGCACTTTGCTTCGATAGTTTTACACGCCTGAGAGAAAACCTCGGGGGTACTGTGAGTAAAGGAATGAGTGTCAGAGCCGAGAATATCAATCAAGCCGCCGTCAATCATCTTAAGCAGCTTGCGCTTTTTGAAGAACGACGCTTTGTCGGTGTAGTTGCTGATATTCGTCTGGATAACAACTCCCAAATCCTTTAAATCGCGGATAATGTCGTTGTGGCTCATCAGGTATTCGTAACGCTCAACGTGCGGAATAACAGGGATTAGCCTGTGATTCTGCATGAGGATATAAATCCACTGCATATCCTTCTCGTTAAACTGCATACTATACGGAAATTCCGTCAGAATATAATTTGATTTGCCGTAGGTTATCTGCGATAAATCATCGTTGTTAAACAGATAGCTCGTAACATAAACCTCTGTTCCGAGCACAAGGTTCACATCGTCGGGAATATACGGCTTAAACTTCTCAAACGCCCTTGCGCGCTTTTCCAAAAAACGTTCAAGGCTGCGCTCGTTTGTGTAGAAGTGCGGCGTAAGGCAGATATTTGTAACGCCCTGGCTTTTTAGGCTTTCAATCAGGCTCAGGCTGTCCTCTACCGTCTTTGCGCCGTCGTCAAATGCCGGCAGAATGTGAGAGTGCATATCATAAAACTGCATAGAATATCACCGGTTAAAGCTCTGCGCAAACAAGGTCGCCCATCTGATCGCAGCTTACCTTGTTCATCCCATCTTCGTAAATATCGGGTGTGCGGTTGTTAAGAAGAACCTTAGACACGGCCGCTTCGATTGCCTCTGCAGCCTCGGGCTGATTAAGGGAATATCTGAGCATCATAGCGACTGAAAGTATGGTCGCGAGAGGATTTGCAATACCCTTGCCTGCGATATCCGGAGCAGAGCCGTGGATAGGCTCGTAAAGTCCGAGCTTACCGCCTGAAAGGCTTGCTGAAGCGAGCATACCGATTGAGCCGGCAATCATTGACGCCTCGTCCGAGAGGATATCTCCGAAGATGTTTGAGGTTACGATAACGTCAAACTGCTTGGGGTTGCGTACAAGCTGCATTGCGCAGTTGTCAACGTACATATGGTTAAGCTCAACCTCGGGATAATCCTTGCTTACTTTAATTACGGTTTCTCTCCAAAGGCGTGAGGACTCGAGAACGTTTGCCTTGTCAACGCTTGTGAGCTTTTTGTTTCTCTTCATAGCAAGGTCAAAGGCTACGCGAGCGATACGCTCAACCTCAGCTACAGAGTATTTCTCGGTATCCCACGCAAAGTCGTCTCCCCTGCCGCGTTCACCGAAGTAAATACCGCCTGTGAGCTCACGAACAATCATAATGTCCATATTGTCGCCGATAATCTCGTCCTTAATCGGAGACGCGCTTTTGAGAGGTCCGAAGATAACCGACGGACGGAGATTTGCGAAAAGTCCGAGTGCGCCGCGGATTCCTAAAAGTCCTGCCTCGGGACGGTTATTGCCGGGCTGGTTATCCCACTTGGGACCGCCTACAGCGCCTAAAATTACGCTGTCGCTCGCCTTACACTTTGCAACTGTCTCATCGGGAAGCGGAACGCCTGTTGCGTCAATCGCGCAGCCGCCGAGGAGAGCCTCGTCGTATTCTACGGTGAAATTAAACTTTTCAGCCGCCTTGTCAAGCACCTTAACAGCCTGATTTACAATCTCAGGGCCGATACCGTCGCCCTTTAAGAGCGTGATTTTGTAGTCTGCCATTTTAATTACTCCTTATATAATAAATATTTTATACTGATTAATCATCCTCGTCCTCTTTAGGTACGGGGATTTGCTGATATACCTCGGTTACTTTATCCCTTTGCCAGAGCATAGGCGTTATCCTAACCGAATAACCGCAGCCGCTGTCCATCGTCCATTCAAAGGGCTTTGCCTGGGGAAGTCCGTAAACCGCGAGTAAGGTCATTATTACACCGCCGTGGGTGACGATTACGCTCTCGGTCGTGCCGGTTTTCATAAGGCCTTCGACAATGCTCTCGAACATTCTGCAAATTCTGCGGACAAAATCCGCGTTGCTCTCTCCCCTCGGCGGTTTAACGGTGTTATCTCCGGCAAGCCACTTTTGAAAATCGGGCTCGTCCTTTAGCTCATCGGCGGTTTTCCCCTCCCACTCACCGAAGTTGCACTCGCTTAAATTTGCGATTACAAGGGGATTTATGTCGGGATATAATATTTTACAGGTCTGCGTACAGCGCTTTAACGGGCTTGAAAAAACAACCTTTGTGTATGGGTAGTTGCACTCGTAGTCGAGCTTACGCAGGGCTGCTTTGCCCTTGTCCGAAAGCTCGGCGTCGGTAGTGCCGATGTACTTGCCCGATAAGGTTTCGTCAATCGCGCCGTGGCGGATAAAATGAATAACGTAACTTTTCATAAAAGCTCCAAAATTCTGTTTACAAACAGTAAAAAAACAATTATACTATTTGTAGAATAGATGGTATTTGGCAACTGATTGTCAATCACCAAACTATATTATACTATGTTTCAAAATGAGGTGTCAAGTGTTGAACAGTGATTTTCCGAGAATTATTACATTTTTACGCAAGGAACGCGGACTCAGCCAAAAGCAGGTATCGCAGGATTTGGGGATTTCGCAGGCGCTTTTGTCGCACTATGAGAAAGGAATTCGCGAGTGCGGACTTGATTTTTTGGTAAAGGCGGCGGATTACTTTGAGGTATCGACCGATTATCTTTTGGGCAGGACGGTTCAGCGTAAGCCTGCTTCCGTAAGCGCGGATGACATCCCCGAAAGCGATGAAATCAGGCACTTGCAGGGTAATATGATTAATCAGGTAAACCGCAAGCTGATAATGAACACGACTACGGTCATCTTTGACCTGCTTGCGCAAATCGGTGAAAAAAAGCTGACCAACGCGGTCAGCAATTACCTTATGTGCGCCGAGTACCAGATTTTCAGGACGATATACTGCGCGGATAAGACCAACACACAGACGATGTTCTCGATTGACAGAGGAAGATATCAAAACCTGACCTCTGCCTCGATGATAATTGATTTAGAAATTATCGACACTCTGATTGAGAAAAACGAGCTGTCGCTCGCCCTCTCGCCCGATATTATTTCGAGCTACTTTGACAAGGGCGCGTCGTCGCTGTTTAACCTGATACAGTTCTCGGAGAGGAACATCAAGGGTTTTGCGCAGAGAAGCTGATATTAGAGTTTAGAGTTAAATGTTTAGAGTTTAATTATATTAAAGGAAAAATTGGTATATCACGATTAAAACTGATTGTAAGATAAACGCGGTTCTCTTTCAAGGGCGCACATTATAGTGCGCCCCTACGATTGTTAAAGAAAACTTGCGCTGATTCATACGCAAGCATCGAAATACTATTTATTAAACTCTAAACACTAAACTCTATTTAAAAGCCAGACAGCATGTCATTTCTGACAGACTGCCTGCGGAGATTATTTATTAAAAAAATTAGATGATATCAATTATAATGTTACTTCGGGGACTGCCGGAATCATCACTGAGATTTCGAGGTTGCCGTTACGGCATCTTAAATCATTGATGAAGTCCTGAATATCGTCCTCGCTTTTGAGCTCAATATTGTAGCTGAGCTTATAAAGACTTCCCATATTTGTTGTCTTTACGTTCTGAAGCTTATACGTCTTTGTGTACTTTTCGAAAACATCGTCAAAGGAATGAGCGTAATTCAAATCCTCGGGAACTGTGATTTTAAGCTCTCTTACAAGGTCGTCCTTCTCTTTGAGCCTGATGAAGGAAGCTATAATCATTGCAATGCAGAGGATTGAAACAATCACAATTGCGAGTCCGATATAGCCCATAGCTGTCGCAAGACCTGTTGCCATTGCAAGGAAAATGCTGACAATCTCTTTTGCCGAGCCTGCAACGCTTCTGAAACGTACCAGCGAGAACGCTCCCATTACGGCTACACCTGTGCCGACGCTTCCGTTAACGAGCATTATTACCGTCTGAACGATTGCCGGTATCAAAAACAGCGCCAGTAAAAAGCTTTTGCTCTGTTTTGCGCGGAAGTTTGCGGTGAAGGCGATTAATCCACCAAGCACCAGCGACACCGCCGTGCAGATTAAATAAGTTTGAATTGTGAATGTGTCGGTATAGATAGCAGAAAATAAATTGTTAAGCACAGTAACGACCTCCGTTCATATTTCTCTGAGTTACAGTTGCGTAGGCTGTTCCGTATTTTGAGAACGAGCCGGGGAAGATTTTGAGCTCATTGAGCGCGTTTGTAAGCCACATCGGCATTGCCTTGAGCGCCTTAATCTCCATAATGCACATGTCGGGTGATAAAATTCTCTCTCCGAAGCTTCCCTTTGAAAGCTCGAGGTTATCTGTTCTGAATCTTACGTTTTTGTCGAATGTGATTCTGAGGTTAAAATCGGTTTTGCTGTAAAAAGCTGTTCTGTCGTAGGCTATGAACATCTGAGGCTTTAAGCCGTTGTAGAAGTGCATTGCCCAGTCGATTTCTCTCATAATCTGCGAATCGTTCGGCATTATACCGTCGTTAACGTAATCCATAGCGGTTGAGTATTCAAGATTTTGACGTCTTTTATAAACAACGCCGTTGTACTTTTTCTTAAGCTCGAGGAACACGTTACTTGTCTGCTTTGGTGTAAAGTAGCTTCTGAGTCTGAGCTTCTCTTTATAGATAGGCTTTTCGATTGAGTTTCGGATAAGCCTGTAATCATCTGTGTCAAAGTAGAGGCTACAAACCGTGCTCTCGCCGTACTCATCCGCCTTGATATACTCTCTGATTTTTTCTAACAGCTGTCTGCGCTGTTTTACTGTGATGATGTACTTTTTTTCGGTTCTCTCAAAAATTGTCTGAATTCCCATATTGATGCCTCCCTTGTCTTTGCTGAGTTAATCATAAAGGTTAAAACTTAAAAAACACTTAAAAACTTTTAAGAAATAAATTATTAATTTTAAAAACTTTTCTTAAGGATTATTTAAGGCTTGTTATCTATATTTAATTATAGTAAAATTAATACTATAGATATTATAGAAAGCGGGGTTTATTATGAACATACTTATAGTTGAAGATGAAAAAAGACTGGCGAACGCCCTAAAGCAGATTTTGCTTGAGCAAAAGTATATGGCGGATGTTGTCTACGACGGCAACGACGCGCTTGATTACGGCTTAAGCGGAATTTACGACCTTATTATATTAGATATTATGATTCCCTACCGCGACGGCTACGAGGTAGCGTATGAGCTTAGGAAGAATAAAATTGAAACTCCGATTCTTATGCTGACGGCTAAAGACGCAGTGTCCGACAAGGTAACAGGACTTAACCGCGGAGCTGACGACTATATGACCAAGCCGTTTGCTCCAGAGGAGCTTTTGGCGAGGGTTAAGGCACTTTCAAGACGCAGAGGCGAGGTAATTATTGACGAGGCTGACTTCGGTGATTTTAACTTTAACGCCTCTACCAGCACGCTCACAAAGGGCTCAAAGTCGGTTCACCTTAACTTTAAGGAAGCCGAAATTTTGAAGCTTTTAATTGCAAACCGCGATATCACACTCTCAAAAGAGGATATTATCACTAAGGTTTGGGGATACGACTCCGACGCAGGCTCAAACAATGTTGAGGCTTATATTTCATTTTTAAGACGTAAGCTGAACTTTGTTAATTCTTCTACAGAAATAAAGGCGATTAAAAAGGTCGGCTACAGATTGGAGAATAAAGGATGATTAAGAAACTAAGACGGCGGATTATCCTTGTAAATATGCTGCTTGTCGGAATTGTTATTCTTTTGATTTTTACCGTTGTATGCGTGAACAGCTACTCAAACTCTGTTCACGAGCTTGAACGCGGACTTACTATGGTAGCCGAAAAGGAAGTATTTAAGGGCAATCAGTTTGGCGAAAACGCGCCTGTGCAGATACAAAACAACGCCGAAAATCCTCAGAACAATATGATTGGCAAGCGCGGCGGAGACAATATTGAACGCCCGGTGCAGATTAGCTCGTACATAATCGTGACAACCGACAAGGACGGAAACATCACCGACACTCAGGAAAGCAACATCACAATGGAGGATTCCGACCTGAAGGAATGTGTTAAAACCGCAATTGAGAGCAAGGAAATGTCAGGTCAGATTAGCAGTTATAACCTGATGTTTGTTAAGCTCGACGGTATGGATGGATATACAATCGCACTTGCGGACTCGAGCGGAATTAACACTAATCTAAGGAACACCCTGTTGCTGAATTTCGGGCTGTTTATCGGCAGTATGGGCATTATATTTTTAATTAGCTTTTTACTTTCGAGCTTTGCTGTTAAGCCTGTTAAGTCGGCTTGGAAACAGCAAAAGCAGTTTGTCGCAGATGCGTCGCACGAGCTGAAAACTCCGCTCACAGTTATTTTGGCTAACAACAACATTATGATGTCGCATACAAATTCGACCGTTAAGGATGAAAAGCAGTGGCTTGAAAGCACCGAGGAAGAAGCTCAGCATATGAAGAGCCTGATTGACCAAATGCTGTTCCTCGCGAAATCCGACGCAGGCGAAACAAATGTCGAGATGTCCGAGGTGGATTTCAGCGAAATTGTCGAGGGTACATCATTAAACTTTGAACCTGTGGCGTTTGAAAAAGGCGTTATGATTGATCCGCAGATAGACAGCG
>ONPH01000040.1 GCA_900319655.1 uncultured Eubacteriales bacterium | reverse complement strand
TCAGGCTCAACCTACAGCGGTTTTGCGTTTGGTTGGGAGAATGACGGTTGGGCAGGCTATGAACCCCACAGGTTTTTCCGCCAGGGCCGTCTCCATTCAGACCTCTATTTCAGTTACATGGAGAATCCTCTTGGAGGAGGGCTCACACTGGAATTCAGCGGCCGCACCTATGAGGGATTCATGTGGCATGCGGTAAAGAACAGCAAGTGTGATTTTCTGGCTGGTCCTGCCGTTATGTTGGAACTGGGCGTGCTCTACAATCAGCAGAACTCCAACAATCCCGTAAACATGGAGGGTTACTTTGGCGGAGGTGTCTGCGCAGACAATACCTTCCGTTTCTCATTGTTCAGGTATGACATGGCGCTGCAGGCAACTTTCTTTGCGCCTCTTGCCGGATTCAGCATGGCACCGGACTATGACCAGCCCTATTATTACATGCTGGCGTACAACGGCGGCCTGGGAAAGGCATTACACTTTATACATCCGTTCAACAACCTTGCGTTCACGCAGCAGGTGGCACTGGTGCTGCCCATCAAGGATAAACGCCTGAGGGTGGGATTCACCTGTGACGGACTGAAAAACAATCTTGGAGGTCATTCGCGTTTCCTCCTGAACACTATGGCTACCGTAGGTTTTGCCATGAGGTATCAGACTAAAAAGTGGGACAGATGAGCAGAAGACTAAAAAAACTGGCAGTTGTGACGGCGGCGCTGTTTATGGCACTGCTTCCCGTCTCATGCTCGTGGAACGGCGAGGCACCGGACCGTGAGTTCGTGAACACGCCTCAGGGAAACTTCATGGCTCTGTGGACCATCATGGATGAGCATTACTGTTTCTTTGACCTCAAGAAGGAGAAACTGGGCGTTGACTGGAATGAGGTAAAGGTCAGGTATGCCGCGACAAAGCTTGTCGTCACCGAGATTGTACTCGGTATCAAATTTGCGGTGTTGAAGTATTTTAGGATGAAGTAAAACGCCGCCGTGACAACAACTGTCAGTATTACCATAATTTTCTTTTTGCCTTTGCTCAGTGAGCTGACCTCGACCTCGCTCTTTTTACCCTCATATGGATGCTTAAGCCACGATACAAGCGTCATAGCCGCCATCGGCAAGGACATACCGAGGTAGGTAAAAATCTCTCCGTAGTAGGCGTAGGAAAATGAAATCCAGCCGTAAAACAGGCTGAAAATAATCATCATTATCTGCCCGATTGGGTTGCCCTTGGCGATAAAAATCAGCGAGGTTACGCCGATAATCGAGGCGGCGAGCGTAAGAAAATTGCTCCTGTCAAATATTATAAACGAAACCGTTATCATCAAAACCGACGCGCACCACAACAGCTTTTCAAACGTGGTAAAGTAATTTAAAAACCGCTTCATAATGTCCTCCAAAAAAATAAACATCCGATGCACATCTTCAAAGACCTAACGATGCGCAGCGAATGCTCATGGCAATTCCTACCCGGTGGCAGATTTATTATGAATGTATTATAGCACGAATTTTTTGGTTTGGCAATACGGTTAACTCAACTGCTTTATAAAAAGCTGAGAGATAATCGACAGATTTTGGTGTCGCTTCCAAATCAACGACGGACTGACGGAAATTTCGGGGTACAGCGGACGGAAACAGAGGCTTGAATTTTCCGAGGTGTCAACAAGTCCGTCAAATGAAATCGCGACGCCGATGCCGTCCTCGACCATCAGCGAGGCGTTGTAGAGCAGGTTATAAGTTGCCGCAACCTGAAGTCTGCGAGCCTGCGAGCCGCTGAAAATATCCAAGCCGTTCGCGCGCGATACAATCAACGGCTTGTCGTACAAGTCCTTCACGGTGATGTATTCCTTCTCGGCAAGTGCGTCGTCCCTGCGCATAATAACGCCGAAAATCTCCTTTTCCTCAAGCGTGAGGTGGTGGTAGGCGTTGCGGTCAAAGTCGGTAAAAATCAGCGCAAAGTCGAGCAGTCCGCGGTCGAGCCTGTCCTGCAAATCCTCGGTGTCGCCGCTGACAACGTTAAGGCGAATGTCGGGATAATTCTCCTTAAGACGGCGGAAAACCTCGGTTATGCGGTGCATAGAGAGCGACTCACCTGCGCCGATGCTCAGAGTGCCCGAGATATTGTTCTTTACCTCGGAAATTTCGCTTTCCGTCAGCTCCACAAGCTGCATAATCTCGCCTGCGCGTTTGCGCAAAATCAAGCCTTCCTCGGTGAGCTCAATGCGCCTGTTGCCTCTGATAAACAGCTTTGCGCCGAGCTCGTCCTCCAAGTCCTTAAGCTGGCGCGACAGCGACGGCTGAGAAAGGTTCAGCGACTGCGCCGCGGCAGAGATATTTCCCTCGCGCGTAACCGCCAAAAAGTACTGCAAAACTCTAAATTCCATATTTTATCACCCGAATTAATTATACATCAATTTGCTATGCTTGTAAAGCATAATTAACTATTTAATATAAGTATTTGCTATTTGTGCCGCGTAGGTATATAATTAAATCAGAAATGAGGGAAAAGTATGACTACAGAGGAATTTATCAGGATAATGGACAGCGGAGCGGAGGTTACCGCGGGAAGCGAGATTCATCTTCATATGACGTACCTGAGCAACGAGGCGATGAAGATTACCTCAGAGCTCAACAACAGCTACCACACTCCCGAGGAAATCGGAGAGCTGATGACAAGGCTTACGGGCAGAGAGTTCCCCGAAGGCGCGTATATGTTTCCGCCGTTTTACACCGACTGCGGAAAGAACATTAAGCTCGGCAAAAATGTCTTTATAAACGCAGGCTGTCAGTTTCAGAATCAGGGCGGAATCACGATAGGCGACGGAAGCTTAATCGGCCCCAAGACCGTGATCGCTACGCTCAACCACCACAAAAATCCAAAGAAACGCGCAAATCTTATACCAAAGCCCGTTGTTATCGGAAAGAACGTCTGGATAGGCGCGAACGTCACAATCCTGCCGGGCGTGACAATCGGTGACGGCGCGATTATCGCGGCAGGCGCGGTAGTTAGCAAGGATGTACAGGCAAATACAATTGCAGGCGGAGTTCCTGCGAGGTTCATAAAGAATATAGATTTGGAGGAATAGTTATGATGAAAACAGCAGAGCTTAAGCTCACTCAAAATTGGGATAAGACCTTTGAAAAAAGCGATAAGGTTGACCACTGCAAGGTTACCTTCGTCAACCGCTACGGCATAACCCTCGCGGCGGATATGTACGTTCCTAAGAACGCGGAGGGAAAGCTTCCGGCAATCGCGGTAAGCGGTCCGTTCGGCGCGGTTAAGGAGCAGTGCTCGGGCTTGTACGCGCAGATTATGGCTGAGCGCGGATTTATCACAGTCGCATTTGACCCGTCCTTTACAGGCGAGAGCGGAGGATTTCCGAGATATATGGCTTCTCCCGACATCAACACCGAGGACTTTCAGGCGGCGGTTGATTTTCTGTCGGTTCAGGACAATGTAGACGCGGATAAAATCAGCATTATCGGCATTTGCGGCTGGGGCGGAATGGCTCTAAACACCGCCGCGCTCGACACGAGAATTAAGGCGACGATAGTTTCCACAATGTACGATATGACTCGCGTTAACGCCAACGGATATTTTGACAGTGAGGACAGCGAGGAAAAGCGCTTTGAAAGAAAAACCGCGCTCAATAACCTCAGAACTGAGGAATATAAAAACGGCGAGTACTCGCGTGCAGGCGGATGTCTGCCGTTGCCTGTTCCCGAGGACGTGCCGTTCTTTGTAAAGGACTACAGCGAGTACTACAAGGGCAGGGCATATCACGAAAGGTCGCTCAATTCAAACGAGGGCTGGAACACCTTGGGCTGTCTGTCGTTTATGAACCAGCCGATTTTAAAATATTCAAACGAAATCCGCTCGGCGGTGCTGATGATTCACGGTGACAAGGCTCATTCCTGCTACTTCGCTAAGGACGCCTACAAGGCGATGACCGAGGACAGCAAGTACACCGATAACAAGGAGCTTATGATTATCCCCGGCGCGGTTCACACCGATTTGTACGATAATTTGGACGTTATTCCGTTTGATAAAATCGAGGACTTCATCCGCGATAACATTAATTAAGAGGAAAAATTTATGATTAAAAAGGGTATTGTTGGGACAGCAGTGGTTTTGTCGTGTATGCTCATTTTCGGCGCTTGCTCGACCTCGCAGAATTCGTCAGCGGATTCTTCCGAAGCTAAAACGGAAGCCGCTTCAACGACTGCAAGCAGCGAAAATTTTGACCCCTACGCGACCGAAAACCGCTATGATATTTCTGAGGATATGTTCAAAAAGCGCTCGGATGTAGACTACGGCAAGGTGCTTAAGGATGTGACCTATTATTCGTCCACCGCAGGAGATGACAAGCAGTGCAATATTTTGCTTCCGGCAGGTTATGATGAGAGCAAAAAATATCCTGTTATGTACGTTTTCCACGGATTCGGCGGAAGTCACGACAATCAGATTGACGACGATTCATACCTGACTTTGCTCTACGGAAATATGCTTCACGACGGTCTTGTTGTTCCGCAAATCACCGTAAACGTGGATATGTACACCGACAAGCAGGCTGATAAGGACAGCAAGTCTGACGAACAGTTGAGGTATATCTACGACAAGGCGATTGACGACGTTGCCGTTGATCTTATGCCGTTTATTGAGAAGAACTACAATGTCCTTACCGGCAGAGAGAACACCGCAGTTGCAGGAATGTCCGAGGGCGGCGCAAAGTCGCTGTGCACAGGCTTTAAGTGGCTCGACAAGTTCGGCTATATCGGGGCTTTTGCGCCCGACACGGGGGTTATCCCGACCGAGTACTACAAGGGCACTTTCTGGAACACGCCGTATATGCAGGAGTTCCCGAAGCCGACCGAGGCTAACACTCCGTATTACCTTTATATGTCCGTCGGCAGTAAGGATCCGTGGAACATCGACTGCACCCTGTATTACCGCGATGTGCTGAACAAAATGGGCGTTAAAAACCAGACCGATTTGGTCGAAGGCTACGAGCACGACAGCGACTTTTGGCAGCAGTGCTTTTATAACTACCTAAATAAGATTTTCAGGTCGTCGCCCTCTAAAACCGCCGAACAAGCGGCAACCGCGGTTACTACACAGACGGCGACGGCAGAGAGCAAATCCGATGATCTCACCGTAAAAATCGGTGATACCGCGGTTGAGGTAGAGTGGCAGGATAATGAAGCGGTAAACGCGCTAAAGGAGCTTGTAAAGACTTCTCCGCTTGAAATTAAGATGTCAATGTACGGCGGATTTGAGCAGGTGGGTAATCTCGGCAAAACCCTGCCGAATAGTGACGAGAAAATCACCACAGAAGCAGGAGATATCGTGCTGTATTCGGGCAATCAAATTTCCGTGTTTTACGGCTCGAACACATGGGATTACACAAGGCTCGGGAAGATTAAGGATAAGTCCGAAACCGAGCTTAAAGACCTTCTCGGAAAGGGCGACACAACGCTTACAATCTCCGCCGATTAACGCTTGCATTTCTACATGCTATATCATATAATAATAGCGGAAAGAAAGTGGTGCAGTGAATTACAACAGCGTTTTTGACAAATATATTTTCAGCCCCTCAAAGGCGGAGCAAAACGGCTTTAACAAAACCGCAAACGGCTATACAATTAAAAAACCGCTGAGCGAAAACGGCTTTTACGCCGTGTTTGAAATCAGCGGAGAAAATATTGAAGTAAATGTTTATGAAGAGCCTGAAGGTGAGCTGTACCTTCCGTTCAACACAAGCGCGGACGGCGGATTTGTCGGTCAAATCCGCGCGAATGTTGAGGATATACTTGATGATATTTTAAGCACTTCCTTTGAGCTTGCCGACGTAAAGGCAGTTTTGCTTGAATATGTCAAGGAAAAGCACGGCACTGTTCCCGAAGCGCCGTGGGGATATTTAAAGGAATACCACACGCTGAACACCGCGAAAAAGCACAAATGGTACGGGCTTTTTATGCTGATTCCGTACAGGTATCTCGGCGTTGAAAGGGAAGGTAAAATCAACGTGCTTAACCTAAAGGTTTTGCCCGACGACATCCCGAAGCTTATCGACAACATCCACTACTTTCCGTCGTACCATATGAATAAATAATACTGGATTTCAATTCTCCTCGACAGGGAAGCGGATATTCCGCATATCGAAAAACTGCTCGACGACAGCTACGCGATTGTTGAGGGAAACAAAAAATAGGCAGAAAAAACTCCGAACCGCATGGCTCGGAGTTTTGTGATTTATTTTGCTAAATCAACAGTCCATGTGCCGAAAAGGTCGTAGATAATCTCTCTCGGAGTGCGCTTTTTGAGGTCGTCGGAAATTTCCTTTGACTTCTTAACCTCGTCGGTGATAATAGCGTCTGCCTCGCTGTTGAGGAAGGTCTTGATGTTTTCGGGATCGTTAACCGTCCAAACCATAACCTTTTTGTTTTTGGCGTGGATATTCTCAATCGCGTCGTCGGTGGAGATTTCTTCCTCTAAAGCGAGGTAATCAAACGGCATTTCCTCGATGTCGCCGAATGAGAAGAACGCAAGGTAGCCTGTTTCCATCTCGGGATATTTCTGCTCGATATATTCAAGAATATCGTATTTGAGCGAGATTAATACCGCCTGCTTCTCCATACCCTTTTCCTTGATTGCCTTAACGGCGTCGTCCGCCATCTTTTCGTCGGCGGTCTCGCCCTTTAGCTCAACAAAGAGCGTTACCTTGTCCTTGCTGGCGTCGAGCATTTCCTCATAGGTCGGTACGGGCTCGCCGTCAACCTTAAGCTGTTTAACCTCTGCAAGCGTCATTTCCGACGGCTTTTTGGCAACTCCGGCAACGCGCTTAAAGTCGTTGTCGTGGTTAACTACATAGTAGCCGTCCGAGGTGCGCTGAATGTCAATTTCACAGCCGAAAGCGTTGAGCTCAGCCGCGACTTCAATTCCCTTAACGGTGTTCTCGGGAGCTTCAACGCCGCCTGCGCGGTGGCCTACGTACTGAGCGTGTGTGAACGCCGGTATAATATCATCAAAGTAGTACGTGTATACGGCTGAAATACCTACTATCAACAAAACGCCGAGAACAGCGAAGATGATAAGCACAGGATGAGCTTTTTTCGCAGGTCTTGTGTATTTCCACTCACCCTCACTCTTATAATTGTGGTAAAGCACGGTAAGCTTCATAATTAAGTAAGCCGACCAGAGCACCTCGAAAAGGCAGAACAGCGCAAGAGCAAAGGTGGAAATCAGTGTTGTTGCGAACATTCCCGCCTTGTCGTCGGTCGCAATCGCGTCGATAATAAGGCTGGGTACGAGAATAAACAGCGCGTACATTGCAGCTATTACGATTGCAGAAATAAGCAGGAATCTGAGCATTTCAAAGATGTAGTTCTTCCAGTTCTTTTTGAGGAACTGTCTTGACTGAATACTCGCCTCTTTAATGCTCATATCGTCAATCAAAGCGCCGTGCAGGATGAAGCAGTAGATGATACCTACTACGATAAGGAACGTTACCAGCGCGATAACGCCTGCGGTGTAAAACGGGTTTTTGAAGATTACCGAGGTGATAAAGTTCGGAATGTAGAAGGTGCTCGTAAGCGAGATTGAAAATCTGAGTCCGAGCATCGGAGAAATAAGCGTGCAGTAAAGGATGATGATTATTCCGCGGTAGTTAAGGTATTTTTTAAGCCCTGCAATACCCTTGCCGATGCACTTGAACACCGACGGATTCTCGCCGTGGAGAATTTTGGATATGTAGATTATCAGCGCGTTTACCTCAACCGCGACATAAAGCAGTACGATAACCAGCATTATCGCAATCATTAAATAGCCTTGCCAGGTTGTAAACAAAAACGTAAAGTCGCCGCTGCTTACGCTCACACGTCCCGTGCTTCGCATCAAAGCCCTCGACAAAAGCATAAGCAAGCTTGATATAATCGCCAAGACAATTGTGGTTAACAGCTTGAAGCCTAAAATCTTCGGCACTGCCTGAACGTATGGCGTTATTCGTTCTTTTAGTTTCATATTGATGTCCCCTTATTTTTTTGATAATTTGATTATATCACTAAAATGTTTATGCTTCAATAACAAATTAGGTTTAATTCGACAAATTACTTGCCGATTTTTTATCTGTATGTTAAAATATAGATAACCGGTGCAATCAAGGAGGACTATTATGAATATTTCTGCAGTTTCTCACAGATCGACTATTGAGTTTTGCTATGCGTCTGACGAAAACACCGTTACGGTAAATATAAAAACCGCAAAGGACGTTGACCGCGCATTTATTATCAGCGAGGATCCGTTTATACACGAGCTTCGCAGACAGCCGCATTGGAGCGGTGTTAAAACCGAAATGCATAAGCTTGCAGAGCTTAAATACCATATTATATGGACGGTTAAGCTGCAGCCGAGGTATAAGCGTCTGAGGTATTACTTTGAGCTTGAAAGCGAGGGAAATACCTTTGTTGTGTGCGAAAATAAAATCTGCCCCGTCGAGGAGAACAGCCTGGCTTCAATGCAGTACTTCAAGTACGCATGGCTGAATGTTTCCGACATTATAACTCCGCCTAACTGGGTAAAGCACACCGTTTGGTATCAGATTATGCCCGACCGCTTTTGCCGTTCATCTAATTCTCCCGAGGATAAAAAATTCAGAAAATGGGGAGATTTTTCAAATCCGCAGTGGAACGACATTTACGGCGGAAATATCCGCGGAATAACCGAACGTCTCGGCTATCTTAAGGATTTGGGAATCAGCGGAATTTACCTTACGCCGATTTTTAAGTCAGGCTCAAACCACAAATACAACACCTTTGATTATTGGCAGATTGATCCCGACTTCGGCACCGAGGAAGATTTAACAGAATTAGTAGATACCGCCCATACAATGGGTATCCGCGTTATGCTCGACGCTGTGTTTAACCACTGCGGTCAAGAGTTTTTCGCGTGGAAGGACGTCTGCGAAAAGGGCAGGGGCTCGCGGTATTACGATTGGTTCTTTATTAACGCCGAAAACAACAACCCCGAGGTTGTCGAGTACTTTACAAAATTGTGCGTTCACTGGGCAAAGGACTGGCACATCGACGGAATCCGCTTTGACGTGGGCGACGAGGTGTCGCACACCTTTATAAACAGCCTGAATTCGGCGGTTAAAAAGGTAAATCCCGACGTGTATTTCCTCGGCGAAATTTGGACGGATTCATTGCCGTGGCTCGGCGGAAAAGAGTACGACTCGGTTATGAACTATCCGCTTCCCGAATGCGTGACCGATTTCTTTAAAAATCCGAACCAAACCTTTAAGGACTTTGAATACGCGCTAAACTACTGCAGAACGCTCTACCCCGAGCAGGTCACAGGAGCACTGTTTAACTTCCTCGATACCCATGACACTCCGCGTGTTGCCGAGGTTAGCAAGAACAACGACGAGCTTTTGCAGAAAATCGCGGTTATTATGACCTTGCCCGGCTCGGCGTGCATTTACTACGGAACAGAGATTGCCATGAAGGGCTTTGACTCTCCCTACAACCGCGCCACAATGCCGTGGAACGAGGTTGACAGCGGAAAATATGACGATATTAAGTCCAAAATCTCCGCGCTTATTCACCTTAGAAACGCGCGTAAGGACTTTAAGAGCAACGAATTTGAGTTTATTTATACAGAGGACTATCCGCGCCTGATTCACTATGTTAAATCGGGCAAGGCGGATATACTGATTAACGCTCAGGAACGTTCGTACAAGACCGCTCCGTCAGGAAAAATCCTGTTCCAAAACGGCTATGAAAACGGCGAGTTGAAGCCGGACGGAATACTGATTACGGAGTTATAAGCAAAAGAAGGTAATATTATGGAAATCAACAGCAATACAAAGCTTACAGACATCTTAAAGGAATATCCGTGGCTGCCCGATGAGCTTGTTAAGCTCGACGGAAGACTCGGCGTGCTCAAAACCCCGGTCGGCAAGATGATGATAAAAAATATGAACATCGCAGACGTGAGCAAGAAGGTCAACTTCCCCGAAAACGACGTAATTAACCAGCTCAAAAAGATGATTACAGAGCACAATTCATAAGGAAATAATTTATGGAAACACTGACAAAAAAATTAAACGTAAAAAAAGAAAATCTCGCGAGCGTTGTCGGCAGCGGAAGTCTTGACGTGCTGGCAACTCCTGCCGTAGCTGCTCTTATGGAGGGCGCGGCGGCTGAGCTTGCGCAAAACGTGCTTGACAACGACGAGCTGACCACGGTCGGCACGGCAATCAGCATTGAGCACACAAGTCCAACTCCCTTGGGCGCTGAGGTAGAGGCGGAAGCACGCCTTGTAAAAACTGAGGGCAGGCTGTTCTTCTTTGAGCTGACTGCGCGCGACAACGCAGGAGAAATCGCTAAGGGAACTCATACGAGAGTCAGCGTAAAGGCTGAAAAATTCCAGAAAAAGGCGGACGGTAAGTTTGATGAAATATAAGTATGTTTTATTCGACCTCGACGGTACTGTAAGCGCCAGCGCGGAGGGAATCCGTATGTCGCTTGAATACGCGCTCGATACCCTGAATGTGCCCAAGCCGAACCTTGACGACTACACGCTCTACATCGGACCTCCGCTGATTGATACCTTCAGAAACCTCTGTGGACTTGATGAGGAAACCTCCGAGAAGGGAGCGGCAATTTACCGCGCCTACTACGACAAAGAGGGAAAGTACCGCAACAAGGTTTATCCGGGGATTAAAGAGGTTG
>ONPH01000077.1 GCA_900319655.1 uncultured Eubacteriales bacterium | reverse complement strand
GCATTATATTAAAGATTGTGGATTTTAACCTTGCCACGCTGGTAATAGTACTCGTGTCAAGTATCATCCCGATTTTAATTTTCTACAGAAGAACAAAGAAAGGCGTGCTGCTGCCGATAAAGCGGTTGAATTCCTCCGCAAAGCAAATGGTAGGGGATTTGGAGTCGGAGAAGCTCGTTTCACCCGACATCCATACCGGCGACGAAATCGAGGAGCTTTCCGATTCGTTTGAGCAAATGAACGTGGAGCTGCGCGATTATATCCGTCAGCTCAGGCTCGCGACCGCAGAAAAAGAACGTATCGGCGCTGAGCTGAATATGGCTAAGGATATTCAGGCGGCTCAGCTTCCCAGCACTTTTCCGGCTTTTCCTGACAGGAAGGAATTTGACATCTACGCGTCCATGACTCCTGCAAAGGAGGTCGGCGGAGATTTCTACGACTTCTTCCTCGTCGACGACGACCATCTCGCGATGGTAATTGCCGATGTTTCCGGCAAGGGAATTCCGGCGTCGCTGTTTATGATGATTTCAAAAATCCTCATCAAAAACCGCCTTAAGGCAGGCGACAGCCCGTCCGCGGCGCTCGAAAAGGTCAACAACCAGTTGATTGAAACCAACAACATCAAGCCCAAGCAGTTTGTCACCGTATGGCTTGCGGTGCTGGAGCTTTCATCGGGAAAGGGAACGGCGGCAAACGCCGGACATGAACATCCCGTTCTCAAACGCGCTGACGGTGAATACGAGCTCGTCGAATACAGACATTCACCGCCTGTATCACTGCTCAAGGGACTGCGGTTCCGAGAACACGATTTTGAACTAAAACCGGGCGACAGGCTGTTTGTCTATACGGACGGCGTTGCCGAGGCAAAGAACACCGAACGCGAGCTGTTCGGCACAGACCGCTTGCTTACGGTTTTGAACAACGATAAAAACGCTTCTCCGCAGCAGGTGCTGGAGAACGTAACAAACGGTATCAACGCTTTTGTCGGAGAAGCCGAGCAGTTTGACGATATCACGATGATCGGATTCACTTACTACGGTTTAGACGGCAATACAGATATTTCATAACATTACATACACTGAAATCTTTCGGGAGGATAGAGATAATGGCAGAAAACAAACGATTCGCAAAAGCGTCATGGGCAATCATGGCGCAGTTGCTCAAGGTAGACAACTTGGAGGAGGCGCTGTCGGGCAGCTTGGACATTATCGTCAAAACGCTGAACAGTGAGGCAGGAGCGATATGGCTTCTCGATCCCAAGACCGACAGACTGTCGCCTGTTTTCCATATCGGCCCCGCCGACATCTCCAATATCAGCGTGGAGAACGGTCTGGGCATTGAGGGTATCGTTACGCAGACAGGTAAGTCTATGTTCGTAGAGGACGCCGCGACGGATCCCCGTTTTGACGGCACTGTTTTTGACGACAACGACCTTGTCACCAAGACGATGATTTGTGTGCCGCTCAACAACACACACGATATTATCGGCTGCGTTCAGATTGTCAACAAGCTCGACGGTACGCTGTATGATGAAGAGGAAATGCAGCTTTGCGAGCGTATGGCTTCTCTCGCGGCAATCACGATTGACGAAAAAGGACTTATTGTCGATTTAGAGGAGAAAAAAGAAATCCTCGCAACCCTGCGCAACATCACCAAGGAATTCCAGACAGGCGATACCACGCTGAAGGTTTTGAAGGGTATTAACCTCGATGTATACAAAAACGAGTTTATCGTTGTGCTCGGTGAGTCGGGCTGCGGTAAATCCACGATGATGAACATCGTCGGCGGAATGGACTTTCTTACGACAGGCGAGCTCACTATTGAGGGAAAGGATTTCTCCCATCCCTCCGACGACGAGCTCACCAAATACCGCCGCGACTACATTGGCTATATCTTCCAGTCGTATAACCTTATGCCCAACCTGACGGCGCTTGAAAACGTAGAGTTCATCGCTGAACTGGCTGAAAATCCGATGTCGTCCAAGGAAGCGCTCGCGAAGGTTAATATGTCGCAGCGTGAGAACAACTATCCCGGACAGATGTCGGGCGGTCAGCAGCAGCGCGTTTCAATCGCCCGCGCGATTGTAAAAAGGCCAAAGCTTATTCTTGCCGACGAGCCCACTGCGGCGCTTGACTATACCACAAGTATCGAGGTTCTCCAGACTATCGAGGATATCGTCAAGACGCAGGGTACTACCGTTATGATGGTTACACATAACGTCGAGATTGCCAAGATGGCGGACCGTGTTGTAAAAGTGCGCAACGGCAAGATTGCTTCCATAAAGAAAAATATGCACCCGCTTCACGCTGTAGATTTGATCTGGTAAGCCGGGAAAGGGGTTCATTATGAAAAAAACACAGGTTAAGGACGCAACGCGAAACATAAAAAAGAACCTTCTTTCGTGGATTTCCGTTGTTTTCATCGCGGCAATGGCAGCGTCGTCCTATCTCGGCATTTGCTACTCCGCCGAGTCGATGAGGAACGCAGGCGACAGCTTTTATCAACGAACGTCCTTCAGGGATTTTGAGGTCACCTCGTCGCTGCTTTTGACAAACGGAGATATCGACGCGCTCAAGGCGGCGGAAGACGTCAAGGATGTCGAAGGTATCTATTTTGCAAACGCAAAGGTCAGCAACGGCGATGTTCACGAGAACGTCAACGTCGTTTCCGTAAGCGAAAAAATTAACGTACCCGAGATTGCGGAAGGTACGCTGCCGCAAAAAGCCGATGAATGTGCTCTCGAGCAGACTATCGCGGAAAAACTCGGTTATAAAATCGGAGATACCGTCACCGCCTGCGATGAACAGGGTGAAACACCGAAGTTTTTGAAGGGTAAGGAATATAAGGTCACGGGTATAGCTATGCATCCGGATCATCTCGCAAAGCCCGATTTTGCTCCCGGCAACAGGTACATTTTGGTCGCACCAAACGCTTTTGACGACGAGCAGCTCGACGGCTGCTTTATGAGAGCCGAGGTCGTGCTCAAATCCACTGAGGGCTTGAACCGTTTCAGCGACGAGTATAAAAAGAAAACCGACGCTGCCAGGGAACGCCTTAACGGAATTGCCGATGAAAGGTCGGCGCTCCGCACCGCTGAGGTCAAGGATAAGTATCAAAAAGAGATTAATGACGGTCAGAAAAAGCTCGACGAAGCAAAAGAAAAACTTGATAACGGCAAAACCGAGCTTGACAAAGGAAAAAGCACTATAAGTGAGAACGAAGAAAAGCTCAAAAATGCTAAAACCGAGCTTGACAACGGTAAGGAAACGCTGGACAACTCAAAGTCAAAGCTTGACAGCGCCGAGGACACTCTGAGCAGCTCAAAGGATAAGCTTGACTCGGCAGGTAATGAGCTTTACACCTCGGATCAAAAGCTTGCCGCCGCAAAAGCCGAGCTCGACGCAAACAAAAAGAAGCTTGACGCGGCAAAAGCCGAGCTCGACGCTAATAAGCAAAAGCTCGACGAGGCTGAAGCTGAGCTCAAATCCGTAAAGGAATTTTTCGACGAAGCCGAACAGGCGCTGAAGGAAGCAAAGAGCGTTACACCCGAAGAGCTCGCTGAGTATACGCCTGAGGAGATTGAGGCTTATAATGAGTTAGTTGCAGCCGCCGAAGAACTGTATAATCAAGGCTTAGCGGAGTACAACAAAGGTAAGCAGCAGTTTGACGCAGGCAAAGCCAAATACGACAGCGCTTTGGCGCAGTATAACGCCGGCAAAGCCAAGTATGACAGCGCCGTTGCACAGTACGAGGAAGGCAAAGCGAAGTATGACGCAGGCGCGGCTGAGTATTACTCGGGCTTGGCGCAGTATGAGTCCGGCCTCGCAGAATATAACAGCGGCAAAAGTCAGTATGATGACGGAGTCGCAAAGTACACTGAAAATAAGGAAAAATATGATAACGGCGTTAAAGAGCTCGAAAACGGTAAAAATACCCTTGCCGATAAAGAGAAAGAATACAACAACGGCTTAGCAGAATATAATAAGAATGTTCAAAAGCTTGACGACGCCAAAAAGGCTCTCGCTGATATCAAGGACTGCAGCTGGTTTGTTTTTGATGTTGGCTCTAACGGCGGATATATGCACCTTTCGCTTTCGGCAAAGAGCATATCCAACCTGAGCGTCACCTTCTCGCTGTTCTTTGTTGTCATCGCGGCTCTCGTTATTTACACGACAATCAAGCGAATTGTGGACGAGCAGAGAAGGCTGGTCGGCACGACAAAGGCGCTCGGCTTTTTTAACAGCGAAATTTTGGGAAAATATCTTGTCTTTGGAATCAGCGCGACCATCGCCGGCGCGTTAATCGGTATCCTCGCAGGTTACTTTGTTATCCAGGGTGTGGTGCTCAATTCTTACAGTAATATGTATGTAATCGGGGCAATACCGGCAGGAATTCTGGTTGGCACTTCCGTGCTCGCCGTAGGTTTGGCGATTGTGCTTGCCATAGTTGCGGTAACAATCTCCTGCCTTGGTTTGATGCGTTCAACCGCGATGGATTTGATGAGAGAAAAACAGCCGAAGGCGTGGAAAGAATCTAAAAAATCCAAGAGCGGCGGCAGCTTGTATTCAAGGCTTATTTTCCGCAATATGCGCTCCGACCTTGCCCGTGTTATCGTTACGACCGTCAGCGTAGCCGGATGCTGTGCGCTTCTGGTAATCGGCTTTACCCTGCGCGGCAGTGTAAGCAGCGTCGGTGACAAGCAGTACGGCGAAATCGTAAAATATGATGAAAGGCTGACCTTTAACTCCGGCACATCCGAAAATGCCGAGAAAGAGATTGAAACAATCCTTAACGATTCAGGCGCGACCTGGGTTAAGGCGCAGAGCGGATTGCGCGCGTTCAAGGCAGGCAGCGACGTAGAGTACACCGACCTGATTTGCGGCGATATGGAAGCGCTCTCTGAGTTCTATAACTTTAAGACTTGGAAAGAGGACAGTAAGCTTCCTACAGATTCGGACGGCGTGTTCATCCAGTGCAGAACCACCGAGACCTCGGGCAAGAATCAGGGCGACGAAATCATAATCTACGACAGCACCATGGCGCCGAATAATGTAAAAGTCGCAGGCGTGTTCAACAACTATATGGGCCGCAATATGATTATGAACGAAGCGTCCTATGAAAAGTACTTTGGCGAAAAGCCCGAGATGAACACATATTTCCTGTTCCTAAACGGAGCCGATAAGGAAAAGCTGGTTGAAAAGCTCGATAAGGTAAAGGGCTTCGAGAGCCTTTCTCCTGCAACCGAGGACAAAGGAAAGCTTGAGCTTGTTACAAACGTATTCAACAAGGTGGCAATCCTTCTGCTTGTGATAGCAGGTCTGATGGCATACTTCATTCTTCTAAATATCACGAAGATGTATGTAAACCAAAAGACGCGCGAGCTGACGATTATGCGTATCAACGGCTTCACCGTCAAGGAGGTCAAGAGGTACCTGAACACCGAAACAATAATCACCTCGATAATCGGAATTCTGCTCGGTATCGGCGTAGGCGCATTGATGGGCTATATCGTAATCAGGTTTATCGAAATGCCGCACGCCCAGTTTGTCAGAACACCGTTCTTCTTAGGATGGCTGATAAGCGCTGCGATTACAGCGGCGTTCTCCATCGCAATCAACGCGTTCGGCACGAGAAAGGTAAAGAACCTTAAACTGACCGACGTCTGATAATCGGTAGCTAAAAAAATATGAGGCTGTGATTCATTTGAGTCACAGCCTTATTTACTGAAAATATAAAATAACAAAATTTTCAAGCAATAAAAATGAATTTACTCCTAACAATACTATTGCGGCGATAAAATGCGAAGGCAAACCGCCGCTTAATATAGATAACAAGGAGAAAAACATTTATGTCAAGAAATAACAGCAATCAGATTAACGTACCTGAGGCAAAGGAAGCCATGAACCGTTTTAAGATGGAGTGCGCAAACGAAGTAGGCGTTAACCTCAAGCAGGGCTACAACGGCGACCTCACATCTCGTCAGGCAGGTTCTGTCGGCGGCCAGATGGTAAAAGTAATGTGGCACGTACGACAAGCAGATTTTATGCGGACTTGTTGGGAATCCAAAGGTCAGGTTGAGAGAGTTGTTTATACATACGGGTTGGCTGTTTAGCCGATAATAAATTCAAAACAACTGCTGTTT